>DASQVB010000171.1:0-30704 GCA_035640975.1 Pseudonocardiaceae bacterium | reverse complement strand
ACCGTCAGACCTGGTGGCCGGCGTGCTGGACACTGAGCTGGCCAGGCTCGGACCGCAAGCGTCGCTGGCTGAGGTTACTCGCTACTTCGCCGCCTACGACCTGGTCTGCGGCCCAGTGGTGGATGCCGAGGGCCACCTGCTCGGGGCGGTGAGCGTAGATGATCTTCTGGATGCCGCGCTGCCCGACGACTGGCGGCAGCAGGAAGCATGGCCAGCTTCCGACTGGACTGGGGAGGTGACGCATGGCTGAGTCACATTCGCAGTATTCGGCACGCCGGCTGGACCTGCCGCGCGGGCCGCGGCGCCTGACACCCCGAGTGGACCCGGACGCCTTCGCCCGCTTTTCCGAGCGGATCGCCCGCTTCCTGGGCACCGGCCGGTTCCTGGCCGCGCAGACAGTCTTGGTAGTGGTATGGATCACCATCAATCTGGTGGCGGTGTCGCTGCGCTGGGACCCTTACCCGTTCATCCTGCTCAATCTCGCGTTCTCCACGCAGGCCGCCTACGCGGCGCCGCTGATCCTGCTGGCGCAGAACCGCCAGGACGACCGCGACCGGATCGCCCTGCAGGAGGATCGGGCCCGGGCCGAGCGCACCAAAGCGGACACCGAATACCTGGCCAGGGAGCTCGCCTCGCTGCGGTTGGCCGTCGGCGAGGTGGTAACCCGGGACTTCCTGCGGTCGGAGCTCGCGCGGCTGACCGAGCACAAAGAGCTGGGACTGACGGACTCCACTGCATCGGATCGGACCGGGCCGGAACGGTCCGGCGCTCGGCGCGGTGGACGGGGCTGACCACAGCGCCAGCTCACTGGCCCAGTGAGCTGGCAGAGTGAGCGCCGACACCATGACGCCTGTTTCGATGCGCCTAGCATGGGAGAGGCCTACCCCCAACCCAGAAGGTGGGTGCTACCCGTGGCCTCCATCCAGACCGCCCCGTCGGTTGATGCGGTCCGAACCGTGCTGGACGGGGTGCACGACCCCGAGATCAACCGGCCGATCACTGAGCTGGGCATGGTCAAGGACGTGACCGTGGCCGGCGACGGCACGGTGGGAGTAGCGGTGTGGTTGACCGTCGCGGGCTGCCCGATGCGGGACACCATCACGTCCCGGATCACCAATGCGGTGTCCGCCCTACCGGGTGTCCGTGACGTACAGGTGGAACTCGACGTGATGAGCGATGCCCAGCGCACCTCGTTACGCCGCCAGTTGCGCGGCACCGCCGAGGAGCCGCGGATCCCGTTCGCCGAACCGGGATCACTGACCCGAGTGTATTGCGTCGCCTCGGGCAAGGGTGGGGTGGGCAAGTCTTCGGTGACGGTGAACCTGGCGGCCTCGATGGCCGACCGGGGCCTGTCGGTGGGAGTGGTCGACGCAGACATCTACGGGCACTCGGTACCGGGCATGCTCGGCACGACCGCCCGGCCCACCCAGGTAGAGAAGATGATCATGCCGCCGACCGCGCACGGCGTAAAGGTCATTTCCATCGGCATGTTCACCAAGGACAACACCCCAGTGGTGTGGCGGGGACCGATGCTGCACCGCGCGCTGCAGCAGTTCCTCGCCGACGTGTTTTGGGGCGACCTCGACGTACTGTTGCTTGACCTACCGCCGGGCACCGGCGACATTGCCATCTCGGTAGCGCAGCTCGTGCCCAATGCCGAGATCCTGGTAGTCACCACCCCGCAGCGAGCTGCCGCGGAAGTGGCGCAGCGCGCCGGAGCGATCGCGCTGCAGACTCGCCAGCGGCTGATCGGTGTGGTGGAGAACATGTCTTGGCTGCAGATGCCGGACGGCTCGCGCAACTATCTCTTCGGTTCCGGTGGCGGCCAGGTGGTCGCCGACTCACTGACCCGTTCGCTGGGTAGCGAGGTCCCGCTGCTGGGTCAGGTGCCACTGGACCCGCAGCTGCGCGAGACCGGTGACGCCGGCACCCCCCTGGTGCTGGCCGATTCCGCGTCGCCGGCCGCGGTCGTGCTGCGCGGGATCGCCGACCGGCTCGCAACCCGTTCGCGCGGCCTGGCCGGGCGACTGCTCTCCGTGAGCCCCCATTCCCGGTGACTGCGGTGACTGCCTGCCTGGGAGTGCGTGCTCAGGTCGCGTCGGGGTCAAACGGTGCGTGCTCGCCTGGCTGTAGCGGCCGGGGGATCGGGACACCCTGCCCAGTCGGGGTGGCGTAGCCGTTAGGTTTGATCACATCGCGGAAGGGCTCGTCGTCTGAATCGTCGAGCAGGTGGCGAGTGATCGCGCTGCGCGGATTGAAACCACGCAGCCCGCGAAGATCCTCCAGGGGCTGGCGGAGTTCGTCGAACTCGGGGCCCAGTTCGGAGCGAAGCTGCTCACGGGCCCCGGTGGCGTACTCCCGCACCTGCCGCACGGTGCGGCCCAACCACGCCGCGGCCGAGGGCAGGCGTTCCGGACCCAGGATGAACAACCCACCGATAACGAGGACCAGGAACTCCCCCCAACCGATGTTGAACATCCGCGCGCACCTCCATACCCAAGCTCGAGCCAGCCGCGATCAATCCGACTTCAGTGTGACGGTCACCAGCAGCGGCCGCCCGTCACGAACCAATGAAATCGGCACCCGTTCACCGATGGCATGCTCCCGCACCGCGACGATAAGCCCATCTGCACTGCCGACGATACGATTGCCAATTTTGATGATCACATCGTTTTCCAGGATGCCGCCTTCGGCGGCGGCGCTGCCCAGCTGCACGTTCTGCACCCGGGCTCCGTCGGACTTGCCGTCGGTCACCGACGCTGCGTTGACGCCTAGATCGGCATGCTGGTAATGCCCGGTGCGGATCAGCTCTTGAGCGATTTTCCTGGCCGTGTCGATGGGGATGGCGAAGCCGAGTCCGATAGAGCCCCCGCCCTCGCGAGCACCCAGGGTACGGATGGCGGTGTTGATGCCCACCACCGCGCCTGCGGTATTCACCAGGGCCCCGCCGGAGTTGCCAGGGTTGATCGCGGCGTCGGTCTGGATCGCGTCGATCACCGCATTACCGTGGCTGCCATCCCCCTCCAGCCGCACCGGGCGATCCACCGCGCTGACGATGCCGCTGGTCACCGTGCCGGCGAGGCCGAGCGGGGAGCCGATAGCGATGACGGAGTCCCCCGGTTTCAAGGTCGAAGATCGACCCATCTGCGCCACCGTCGGATTGGCCACCTCCACTTTGACCACGGCGAGATCTGTCTTCGGATCCCGACCCACGATCCGCGCCGGCACCCGGCTGCCGTCGCTGAACACCGCCTCCAAGGTTGCCTGCGAGGTGGTCGCGGCGGGGGCAACGACGTGGTTGTTGGTCAGCAGGTAGCCCTGACCGTCGATCACCACTCCGGAACCGAACCCTCCCTGGTCGCCGACCCGGAACTCCAGGGACACCACCGCGGGCAGCACCCGGCTGGCGACGGCCGCCACCGAGCCGGCCGGTCGGTCAGTCGCCGGCTCGACCTGCGCCAGCGTGGCGTCCGGGTCGGTGAGCGAATTGCCGTCGGCGGTGAGCCGGCCCATGAACCCGCCCACTCCCCCGATCAACAGCACCATCGCGGCCAACACCGCGAGGGCGCGGTGACTCAGCTGACGGCCGAACAGCGCTTCCTGCAGGCTCAACCGGGCTGCCCGCTGCGGCGGGTCACCAGGATCCCGGTGCTGTTCGGCAACCGCGGGGGGCCCCAGTACCGCGGCAGCCCACGGGTCGCGCCACGGACTGCGTCCAGCACCCTGCGGCCAGAAGTCGTCTTCGCCCGCGGCCCCATGCTGGTGATGCGCGCCGTTGCGGCCGGGAGGACGCTGCAACCGTTCGACGGATCCCGACGGCCTACCAAACGCTGCCGCCAGTGTGTCCGGGGCCGGGGCAACAGCGGTCGGTACACCGTCAGACGTGCTGGTCGCAGACGTGCCATTGGTAGCCGTGTCACCGGTCCGAACGGCGAAGGCTCCGAGAATCCCGGAGGGCCGGCCGAACACCCGTGCCGCCGCTGGATCCACCTCGGGATGCTGCAGTGGCCTTGGCACGAGCCGCGGCGGCCCCGAACGCCCTTGCGTGGCAAAAGGTATGTCGGGGTGGTGATCCTGCGGCGGGCTCATGGTCTCCCGAAGTTAACTCGGCGCCTGACGACCACCGAGCCTGCCCGCACCCCGGTGAAATATGCGTAGCGCTGTTATCGACCCATCCAACGTCCGCGCACCGAACGTCCCAATACCGAACGTCCCCATACCGAACGTCCCAGTGTCGAGGGTCCGGTACCCCAACGCTGGTTCGCACCCAACGGGGCGCCGCTACCCAGCGGTGCGGTCGGGGCCCGGCTCGGGTCGGCAACCTCGACGACGGTGCCATCGGCAGCCACCGCCAGCCCATCCGGAGTGCCAGACAGCTCAGCTGTCTGCGGAATGTCACGCAACGCGGCGAGCAATTCGGCGGGGACCTGTGGGCACTGCGCCGAACGCATCATGCTGCGGGTCAGGCGCTGCACACCCACCTCCGCGGTGCAGGACTGGCAAGCGCCGAGGTGTTGAGCAGCCCGGTCACGGGCAACCGCACCGAGTTCTCCGTCGACGAAGGCCACCACCGCGTCCACGGTGAGGTGTTGCCCTGCGTTAAGGCCGGCCACCAGACCAGAGAAAGATCGGCCGCGCAGGTCGGTCATCCAGCCTCCTCGTCAGCGAGCCCACGACGCCGTTCAAGCGCCGTCCGCAGCGCCAGCCTACCGCGGTGGATCCGGCTTCGGACGGTCCCGAGCTTCACTCCGAGTGTAGCGCCGATCTCTTCATAGGACAGGCCCTCGACATCACAGAGTACGACGGCTGCCCGGAACTCCGGGGGGAGATCGTCCAGCGCCTGCTGCAGGTCCGGATCGAGGTGGGTCTCGGCATAGACCTGCTCGGGGCTGAGGCCATCACCGACCAGCCGGTCGGTGTCCTCGGGCAGGCCTTCCATCCGCAGCCGGGAACGCCGCCGCACCATATCCAGGAACAGGTTGGTGGTGATCCGGTGCAGCCAGCCCTCGAACGTGCCGGGCTTGTAGGAGCCCAGGCTGCGGAATACCCGGATGAATGTCTCCTGGGTGAGGTCTTCGGCGTCGTGCGGGTTGCCGGACAGGCGGTATGCCAGCCGGTAGACCCGGTCGGCGTGATCTCGAACCACCTGATCCCAGGACGGTGGTGCCCAGCCCTCGGTAGCGTGCGTCTCGTCCTCAGCCGTGCCGAGGGAGATCGGGTGCCCGGCAGCAGCAGGCTCGCAGAAGCGGGTCTCGGTGGCCATCGGTTGTGTCTTGCACCTCCGGGTCGATGACAGTCCACGGTCAGACAGTGCAACACCGGGGCGGCTGTCAATGTTTCGTCTTGAGTACCCCGTTGATGATGGCGGATCAGCGTGTGCACCAAGTAAGCATGAGGTAAGAGGATCCTGAGAGTGGCCCCTGATACACCAAACGCACCGGATCGGCGCGGCAACTCCCCGAGGAGCCCTACCACGGCGCTACGCTACGCACCGTGATGTCGACCGGCACCACAGGCGGGCCGCCTGCCCCGGCCGACAGCGCCGTGCGCCAGTACGTGGAGAGGTTCGTCACCGAGGACCCCGTGCTTACCGCCGCCCGCGAGCGCGGACAGGAGCTGGGCTGCACCCCGATCGAACCGGGTGGGGGCGCCGCGCTGCGGTTTCTGGCCCGTGCACTGTCCGCCCGCGCCGTGGTCGAGGTCGGCACCGGTGCAGGCACCAGCGGGTTGTGGCTGCTGCGGGGGATGGCCCATGACGGCGTGCTCACCTCGATCGACGTCGAACCTGAACACCAGCGCGCCGCCCGGCAGGCGTTCACCGAGGCCGGGTTTCCACCGTCACGCTATCGGCTGATCATGGGCCAGGCTCTGGAGGTGCTGCCCCGGCTCACCGACCGCGGCTACGACTTGGTGTTCATCGACGCCGCCAAACCGGAGTACCCGCGCTACCTGGAGATCGGCGCGCGTTTGCTGCGCACTGGCGGAGTGATCGCCTTCGACAATGCCTTGTGGGGCGGCAAGGTAGCCGATCCGGCATTTCGGGACCCGTCCTCCTTGGCACTGCGTGAGATCGGCACCATGGTCCGCGACGACGAGACCCTGGTGCCGTTGATGCTTCCCATAGGCGACGGCCTCCTGCTGGCCCTGCGCGCGTCCTGACGCCGCCCGCCATCTCCCAGCAGCAGTCACATGGATGCTTATCGCTGTTCTGGTGCACCTCTCAACTGCCACATGGATGCTTATCGCTGTTCCGGGACAGGACTCGTTGTTGATCCTCGATGAGGTGGGCAAGATCGCGCTCCAGGATGGGGTCCCAGAGCCCACCTCCCGGAGGCTTCCCGAGATGCCGAGGCTGTCATCGCTGTTCCCCTCCGAGGTGAAAGCGATCACGACGTCCCCACGCGACGATCAGCTCCCAGCAGCTGCGTTCACGGCTGGGCGCGGAACTCGGGTTGGACCCCGGCCCCAAGCTGGCCCGGCTGCTGCAGGCGATCCTGACCCACGATCCGGTGCAGACCGTCCACCCGCCCCCGGCACCCCGCCGCACCACCTTCCGGCACCGCTGAGCAACCTGGTCGGCCGGACCGCGGCGGTAGCCGATGTGCGCAAGCTGCTCGACACCGCCCGGCTGGTGACGCTGACCGGCCCGGGCGGGGTGGGCAAGACACGCTCGCGCTGGAGACCGCCGCACAGCTGGTCGATGAGCTGGCCGACGGCGCCTGGGTAGTGGAGCTGGCCGGGCACCACGATCCCTGCGACAACGTGGTCGGCTGCGTGGCGGAGCTCGTGGCGGCGGCGGTCGGGTCCGCGATGACGCCGCGCTGACCGTGCCGCCGGCGGGACGGCCCGAGGAGCTGACCCAGCGACTGCCCGCGGCGCTGGCGGGTAAGCAGCTGCTGCTCGTGCTGGGCAAACTGCGAGCACGTGATCGAAGCGGTCGCCACGCTGGCCGAGTTGCTGCTGCGGTCTGCCCCCGAGCTGCGAATTCTCACGACGAGCCGGGAGCCGTTGGGACTGTCGGGCGAGCTGCTGTGGCCGGTACCCACCTTGGAGCTGTCCGATCTCGCCGTCGACGGCGATCTCCACGCGGTAGCGCAGTGCTCCGCAGCGCAGCTTTTCGTGCAGCGGGCGGCCGCTGCGTCGGCAGGTTTCACGCTCACCGAAAGCAACGCCACTGCGGTCGCGACCCTGTGCCGGCGGCTCGATGGCCTGCCGCTGGCGTTGGAGCTGGCCGCCGCCCGGGTGCGCGTGCTGCCGGTACACGAGCTGGCGGCCCGGCTCGACGACCGCTTCCGGCTGCTCGCCGCCGGCCACCGGGACGCACCGGACCGGCAGCAGACGTTGCGCGCCGTGGTCGACTGGAGCTGGGAGCTGCTCGCTGATCGGAACGAACGCTGCTGCGGCGGCTGGGGGTCTTCGCGGACGGGTTCACGCTCGCTGCCGCAGAATATCTGCGCCGGCGATGGGGTGGACCACGCCGACGTGCTTGACCTGCGCCCGGTTGGTGGACCGCTCGCTGTCGTCGCTGAGGACGGCGGCGCGCGTTACCGGCTGCTGGAAACCATCGCGGCCTACGCGCTCGAGCACCCGGACTCCTCCGACGAGACCGACAAGTCACGCTTGCGGCACGCCACCTGGTACGCGGATCTGCCGAGCAGGCCGACCAGCAGCTGCGAGGGCACGGCCAGCAGCGGTGGCTGGCGAAGACCCTGTCGGCAGCGACCGATGGCCAGGCGCCGGTCGCTGCCGGAGCCAGAGCGCTAGCCGGGCTGGCTGTCCTCGGTTCCATGATCGCACCAGCACCGACACCGCGGAGCACGGTCGCGCGACGCTCGCGCTCTACTCCGGGCTGGACGATCCCAGCGGGTTGGCGCACACGCAATGGATGACCGGCCCTGTCATGCTCAGCGGCGGGGTGATGTCATCCGGCACCCGTCTGGTCGATCAGGCACGCACGAGCTTCCGCCGGCTCGGCGACCGGTGGGGCGTGGCCGCGGCATTGAGCAGCCGCGGATGGAAACACTTCCGTCCTGGCGGCGCAGCGCGTCGTTGACCCAGCTGCTCAAGCTGGCGGCCTCTCCAGCGGACACCGTCGCATGCGCAGCCTCCACCCGATCCGCATCGACGGACTCCGACAGCCGGCCGCTTTTCAGTCATACAATTACTACCACGCTGATGGCAGTGCTGTGGCACCGTTGTCCATGTCTTGTCGGCAGGTCAGTGGCCCGCTGCTGGTTTGCTGGCCGAGAGGATGCTGTAAAACCACGCGCCGTGCCGCAGCGCCTGGTACTGGCGTATCGAAGCGATCACGTTGCCGTGCTGGACGGCGGAGCGAGCCCCCGTGACACGCCCGAAAACCGCCAGGGGGTAGGTCCAATACGCCATGCGATACAGCCGGCGCAGGGACGGTCGAGTGTGTGCGGTCACGTCGTCGAGCTGTGCATCGACGAATCCGGATTCGGCCAGATGCCCTAGATGTTCCTCGGGGGTATCGATGTCGGGAACTGCCCAGCCATCCAGCCATTCGTGGATTAGCCGCTCGCCGGTCGCATCCAGGGGGCGGGCCGCCCTGACGAAGTCGGCGACGACCACCCGTCCGCCGGGCCGCAGCAGCCGGGCAGCCTCCCGGTAGAAAGCTGCCTTACGCGGCGCGTGGCACAGGCTCTCCACCGCCCATACGACGTCGAAACTCGCATCCGGGAAGGGCGTCGCAGTGAAGTCGGCCTCTTCGAAGCGGGCACGGTCGGCCAGCCCGCGTCGAGCGGCGTGGCCTTGTGCCATCGCGACCTGCTTGGCGGCCAGCGTGATCCCGACGACCTTGGCACCACACTCCTTGGCCAGCCACAGGCTGCTCCCGCCAACCCCACAGCCCGCATCCAGCACACGCTCTCCGGGCCGGATCCTGACCCGCGCCGCCAGCACCCGATTCATATTCTTTAGCGCATCCGCATGACCGTGGGTGCTGGGATCGGTGTAACCGAAATGGACTGAGAGGTTATCGGGGTTGAGCCACAGCACGCGGTAGTCGAGCCAGGTCTCGTCGTAGTAACCGACGATCGCCGCAGTGAGCGGGTTGGCCGGCGCTGGGTAAACCGGCTTTGGGTCAGAAACCTCGTCACGGGCGGTCATAGTGGTCTCCCAGCTTTGATCGGGTGCAGCCTACCGGGGCATGGGCTGGCTGAGTCATCGACGGAGTGGGCGGCGGCGCGCCAGTAGCACCGCGACCAGCGGCCATATCGCCTGGGCCGCAGCGAGTACCCGCTCAGACAACCCGATTCGCGGACCACCACCGAAGTTTTCGAACGCGAACCAGCCGAGCAGCCCGAGCAGGCCCGAAGCGCCAACCAGCCAGACGGCCGGGCCGGGCTGACCACCGCGCCGCCACGCCAGCGCGGGCCACAACGACAGCGCGGGAAAGATGATCGCTGCAGTGGCGATGTGCGCAGTCGAGTCACCAACGAGTGGTTGCGGGAAAGCGGCCAGCAAGACCGTGGCAGCTCCGCCGATGGCGAACAGCAGTCGACCCGCAACGGCTGCCGGCCGCAATCCCGCAGCCGTGATCACGTGGCACACTCCGACGCCGGCCAGCGCCGTGGTCATGATCCAGCGGTCGGTGGCGCCGCGGGCAGCCAGCGCGCTGATCGTTTGCCTCACCGGGTCGAAACCGCCCGACTGCCGAGCAGCTGCGAGTTGCCAGCCACCGATCAGCAGCACCGGCGCGAAGGCCGCGGACAGCACAGCCCATCGAGGTACGGTTCGCACCCCTGCCAGACTAGCGCCAGCGGCTACTCGGCGTGAGCGCCCTTGCCGAGCACCACCACGCCGCCACCGCTGACCGTGTAGCGCTCCCGGTCCAGCTCGGGGTCCACGCCTACCTGGGCACCATCGGGTATCACCACGTTCTTGTCCAGAATCGCGCGGCGCACCACAGCACCCTTGCCGACCCGGACACCGGGCAGCAGCACGCTGCCCTCGACATGGGCACCCGCCTCGACCACGACGTCGCCAGCGAGCACCGAGTGGCTCACCAGCGCGGCCGATACGATGGAGCCCGCTCCCACGATCGACTCCTGGGCGTTGCCGCCCTGGACGAACTTCGCCGGCGGCAGCGGCGGCATCGAGGTGCGAATCGGCCATGTCTGGTTGTAGAGATTGAACACCGGATGCACCGACACCAGATCCATGTGCGACTCGTAGTAGGTGTCCAGTGTGCCGACGTCGCGCCAGTAACCACAGTCTCGGTCGGTGGCACCGGGCACCACGTTGTCAGCGAAGTCATAGACCGCCGCTTCCCCGGCATCGGCGAGCATCGGAATCACATCACCACCCATGTCATGATCGGAATCATGGTTGGCGCTGTCCGCACGTAGCGCCGAGAGCAACAGGTCGCTAGTGAACACGTAGTTGCCCATCGACGCGAAGGCCACGTCTGGGTCGTCCGGCGTTCCTGGTGGCGCCGCCGGCTTCTCCAGGAACTCAGTGATCCGCCCGGAGGAGTCAGCACCGATGCACCCGAAGGCGCTGGCCTGCTCGCGCGGAACCCGGATCCCGGCGACGGTCACGCCCGCGCCGGTGGCGATGTGCTGAGCAACCATCTGCGACGGGTCCATCCGATACACATGGTCGGCACCGAAGACGACGATGTATTCGGGCCGCTCGTCATAGACCAGGTTGAGCGACTGGTAGATCGCGTCCGCGCTGCCCGTGTACCAGCGTGGGCCGAGCCGCTGCTGTGCGGGCACCGGCGTGATGTACTGCCCCAGCATCGACGACAGCCGCCATGTCGTGGTGATGTGCCGGTCCAGCGAATGCGACTTGTACTGCGTGAGCACACAGATCCGGATGTATCCGGCGTTGACCAGGTTGGACAGCACGAAGTCGATCAAACGGTAATTGCCACCGAACGGCACGGCTGGTTTGGCCCGGTCCGCGGTGAGCGGCCACAACCGCTTACCCTCACCGCCGGCAAGGACGATTCCCAGCACGTGCGGCTGCCCCTTCACAATATGTCACCCTAGCCTCGGTTCGGCAGACGAGCCACGTGACGCCCGCCGCCGGTCATTGAGTGTTCATACCTGTGTTCATTGTCAGGCGTTCATTGCCCGGGCTTCATCGGCGTCATCGCGGGGTTGATCGCTGGGGTTCGACGCCAGGACGCTAGCGTGACGCGGCGTGCGTATCGGAGTCCTGACCCGGGAATACCCGCCCGAGGTGTATGGCGGCGCCGGGGTACACGTTGACCACCTGGTGTCCGAGCTGCGCCAGCGGTGCCAGGTCGAGGTGCACTGCTTCGGCGCACCCCGTCCGGACGCGCCGCACTTCACCGTGCACAACCACACTGTTACGCCAGGGCTCGCTGCTGCCAACCCTGCGCTGCAAACCCTGTCGGTGGACCTGGCCATGGCCGATGCGTTGAGTGGCGTGGACCTGGTTCACTCGCATACCTGGTACGCCAACCTGGCGGGTCACCTGGCTCGGACCCTGCACGGCGTGCCGCACGTGGTCACCGCGCACTCGCTGGAACCCCGCAGGCCGTGGAAGGCCGAGCAGCTCGGCGGTGGCTACCGGGTGTCATCCTGGGTGGAACGCACGACCTACGAGCACGCCGACGCCATCATCGCGGTCAGCGACGGCATGCGGGCTGACGTGTTGGACTGCTACCCGACCGTGCACCCCGAGCGCGTGCACGTAGTGCGCAACGGCATCGACACCATCACCTACCGGCCGGTCGAGGAGACCGAAGCGATTCACCGGCTCGGTGCCGACCCGGCGCGGCCGATCGTCGCTTTCGTGGGCCGCATCACCCGGCAGAAGGGAGTCGGGCACCTGCTGGCGGCAGCGCAGCACATCGATCCGGGAGCCCAGTTGCTGCTGTGCGCGGGCGCGCCGGACACCGCAGAGATCGAAACCGAGATCCGCACCGCCGTCGCGGCGCTGTCGGCGGCCCGCCCCGGTGTCATCTGGGTGCCGGACATGCTGTCCACCGCTGACGTCCGGCAGGTGCTTTCCGCGGCAACCGTGTTCGCCTGCCCCTCGGTCTACGAGCCATTGGGAATCGTCAATCTCGAGGCGATGGCCTGCGGTACTGCGGTGGTTGCCTCCGCCGTCGGCGGGATCCCAGAGGTCGTCGACGACGGCGTCACCGGTCTACTGGTGCCTTACGATGAGCAGGATCCCGAGGCGTTTCAGCGAAACCTCGCTCACCGCATCAATGAGCTACTGGCCAATCCGGACCGGGTCACAACAATGGGCCAGGCCGGACGCAAGCGTGCTGTCACCGAGTTCTCCTGGTCAGCAGTCGCCGACCGCACCGTGCACCTCTACCACCAACTCCTCTCATAACTTCCCCTTCCCAAGCGGAAACGGGCGCAAATGTGGGTGCGGCCACCGATGTGGACAAGTCGGGGGTTTTGAGAGTCTGTCGTTGGACAGGGCCGTCGGGGCCGGACAGATTTCGCATCATGGGCAGGAATACAGGGCCGCAGACATCTGCGGCGTCTTCTGCGGATCCGAGGCCGTTGCGGCTGGCGTGCTGACCCCCGACCAACTGCGGGGGCCCAGTTTTCGTCGCCTGTATCGCGACGTCTACCTGCCGGCGGTGATGCCGGTGACACATCCGGTGTGCTGCGAGGCATTGCACTCGTCCTACCAAAAGCTGCGGTGATCACGGGCCGCTCGGCAGCAACGCTGCGGAGCATTCACCTTGCCCGCGCAACCGATCCTGTTGAGATCGTCGTACCGTTGGACAGTCGGATCGCGCGACGCAGCGGCGTGGATGTTGGCCGCAGCGACGTCGCGGCCAACGAGAGCACGCCGTGGTCGCGAATAGGGTGCGCCACACCGCTGCGGCTGACCCTGGACCTGCTACTCGACCGCGCCTTGCCGGATGCGGTAGCTGATCTTGACACCGTGCTGCGAGCCGAGCTGATCGATCTCGACGCAGTTCGGCGAATGGTTACGCAGCGAAGCGACCGAGGCATCGTCGCGGCACGCCGTGCGGTGGAGCTGGCCGACCCGCGCGCGGAGTCCCCGCCGGAATCCCGGCTTCGGGTCCACCTGGTGCTCGACGGCCTCGAGCCGGAGCCGCAGTATCTGATCTGCGATTGGCAGGGTGTGGTGGCGAGGGCGGACCTCGGATTCCTCATCAGCGGCTCGCCGTGGAATACGACGGCGAATGGCACGGCGAATGGCGACAGATCAGTGCCGATCGGGTACGGCTCAACCGGCTACAAGCCGCGGGCTGGGACGTCCTCTTCGTCACCGCCCGCCAATTACGCGACCCCCGCAGCGTGGTCTCTGCGGTCCGCACCGCCCTCGCGGCACGCGCCCACTAATTATCCCGACATGTCTCCATGTCGGGGGAAGGGGATGGTCAGCGGGGTGGGTTGGTGGTGGAGCGCCAATTGACTGTGGGGCGCATGGCAGAGAGGTCGGCTCGGGCGATGTGCTGCTCGACGATGCCGAACAGGGAATCGATGAGCGTGTCGGAGAGCAAGTGCGGCGCCAAACCCAGGTTTACCAGGCCGGCGTGAATCACGTTGTAATAGTGCTCATCGAGCTCCACCCGGGGATTGTCGAGGTACTCGATCTCCACGGTCCCTGGGAAGCTGGCCGAGATGGTCTTGGCGATATCGGCGACCGACATTGTCTCGGTGATCTGGTTGAACACCCGGAACTCGCCAGGATCGGCCGGCTTCTCGCAGGCCAGTCGAATGCACTCGACAGTGTCCCGGATATCGATGATTCCCCTGGTCTGCCCACCTGCCCCGTACACGGTCAGCGGGTGCCCGAGCACCGCCTGAATGACGAATCGGTTGAGCACTGTGCCGAAGACGGCATCGTAGTCGAACCGGGTGGCCAGCCGGGGATCCCGCGCGGTCTGTTCAGTCTGCTGGCCGTAGACCACACCCTGGTTGAGGTCGGTCGCCCGCAATCCCCAGATCCGGCAACCGAACTCGATGTTGTGGCTGTCATGCACCTTCGTGAGGTGGTAGAAGGAACCCGGCTTCTTGGGATAAAGCATCCGATCCGTTCTGCCGTTGTGCTCGACGGTGAGCCAGCCCTCCTCGATGTCGATGTTCGGGGTGCCGTACTCCCCCATGGTGCCGAGCTTGACCAGGTGGATATCGCGATCCACCTCGGCGATCGCGAACATCACATTCAGGGTTCCGATCACATTGTTCGACTGGGTGTACACCGCGTGCTTACGGTCGATCATCGAATACGGGGCAGAACGCTGCTCGGCATAATGCACGATCGCATCAGGACGAAACCGCTGGACCGTGTCGAGGGTGAACCCGGCATCGCACAGATCCCCGACAAAGAGCTCGAGTTGGTGGCCGGAGACATCGCGCCACACCTGTACCCGGTGACGCAGCGACTGGATGGGCACCAGACTCTGCAGGCCCAACTCGTCGTCGTAGGCACGGCGGGCGAAGTTGTCCAGCACGGCAACGTCGTGGCCCCGGTCCGAGAGGTGCAGCGCGGTCGGCCAGCCCAGGTAACCGTCACCACCGAGAACGAGGATCCGCACCGTGTTGCCTCCTGCCGGGCTAAGTGGATGCATTTGCCTATCAGATGACCGGCGCGAGCACCAACAGCGGCTACCTCGGGGACGCCGATGCCGTCTGCGAAGATGCAGAAGTGCTCCGACGGCTCAACAGCTCCCGACTAGCGCGGTTGTTCACCCGGTTCGCCGCGGGCACGGCAGTGTCCACGGCATGTAGTCAGCTGGTGTTCGTGCTGCTTTTCGGGGTTTTCGCAGCGTCGGCCATGGTCTCTGGGGCGGTGGCCTTCGCCGCCGGTGCGGTGCCGAATTTTCTTATCCACCGGTTCTGGACGTGGCGGCGCGGCGGCCCGGTGCGGATACGCCGGGAACTTGTGCCCTACCTGGGGGTGATCATCGTCGGCGGCCTGGTGGCGATCGGCATGACCACCGGCGTCGACCGGTTGATCGGCCAGGCCATCGACGACCGCGCGCTACGCACTCTCGTCGTCGCGCTGGCCTTCAACGCCAGCTACCTGCCGCTTTTCATACTGAAGTTCGCGCTGCTGAACCGGCTGGTCTTTGGCCGCGAGGAAGCTACGCTGCGGCGGGTCGAGCGCTCTCGCCACCAGGTTCCCACCATCACCCGCGCGTAGCGCATCCCATACACCAGGTTGTTGCCCTTTTTGGTCTCCCCCGCGGTGCGGGCCCGCATCGTCATCGGCTGCTCCACGACCCGGTAACCGTGCGAGATCACCCCCAACAGCAGCTCTGAGGCCTGGTACTGGGCCTGCGTCAGCGTGACAGCATCAGTAACTTCAGCATTCATCGCGCGAAAGCCGAACGAGGTGTCAGTCAGCCGCTGGCGGGTCAGCGCGCGGGCCACGGCGGCGAAGACCCGCACCCCGAGGTGTCGCACCGGGTCGGAGGTCTCCTGGCGACCCAGCACCCGCGAGCCGGTGACGAAGTCGGCCTCATCGTCGATCAACGGCTGCAGCAGCAACGGCAACTCGCCCAGGTCGTACTGTCCGTCGGCGTCGGTGGTGACGACGTAGCGGGCGCCACCACGACGGGCCAACCGGTAACCCAGCCGCAGTGCCGCGCCCTGACCGCGGTTGACCGTCGCCTGGCAGACTCGCGCACCGTGCCGTCGGGCCACCTCGGTGGTGCCGTCGGTGCACCCGTCGACGATCACCAAGGTGTCCACCGGCAGGCCGCAGCTCGTGGCAGGCACCGCGTCGAGCACGGCGCCGATACCTTCCTCCTCGTCGTAGGCCGCGATGAGCACCACGACCGGCGCGAACCGCACCTCACCCTCGGCCTGGGTGAACTCCTGCACCGTGGCGGTGTCCACCGGATCGGGATAGGGCTGCATCGGGGGTCTGAGTTTCAGCCGGGGGCCTGGCCTGCGCAGCGGTCCGGTGAGGGCGGTGATCCCCAGGGCTCCGGCCATCGGCAGCAGCACCAGCCCGGGCAGCTGGTAGCGCCACGAGAACTCGAAAGCTGCTGCGGTCACCAGCACGGTGATCCCCAGTCCGGACACCAGCAGGCTGGCCGCGCGGATCCCCGACCGGCGGGCGTTGCCGACGCCGAGGCCGCCGAGCAGTCCCGCGGCCAGCGCCAAGCCGAGCAGCGGACCAGGCGTGTACCCAACGGTGAGTTGGTAACCCCGCAGTACCGTGGCCAGTTCGGGGTCGACGCTGATCGGAACGTCACCGAACTGACGCACCATCTCGGCGACCTGCTGCGGATTCCACCAGTACGGGTAGGAGGTCTGGAAGTACCACCGGTCCACCGGTACGTCATGCGCGGCGTCGAGACGGATCGGGCGGAAACCCTTCAGGAAATCCTTACCCACCGCCATGGTGAGATCGAGCGGCTGGTTGACGAACACCATGCGGGCGAAGGAGGCCTGGATCGCGTTCATCGACTCGCCCGGCGGCAGCGTGACGGTCCTGACCGGTGACCCGGAGTGGTGGGCGTAGTAGTCGACGCCAAGGCGTTGGTCACGCGACTGCACCGGGCAGATGGCGCGTTCCCACGTCCCAGCCGGGACCCGCTCGCAGTCGGCGATGACCGCGGCGCGGCCGTAAAGCACGCTGTCGCTGCCACCGCTGATGCCCCAGCCACCGGTGGAGATCCGGTAGTGGCCGACGTAACCGACGAGGAGCATCGCAAAGGCTGCGGCCATCGCCGCAGCCCGTAACCCGATCTGCCGCCAACCCGTCCGGTAGGACCACAGCGACCCGGCGACGACCAGGTAGGCCAGTGCCGGGACCAGCATGGTGATGCCCACCAGTCGCACGATGACCGCGAAACCGATCAGGGCTCCGGCGCCGGCGGCGTGCCAGGGATGAGGCATCCCCCGCCAGGTCAGCACCCAGATGACTCCCACCAGCAGCACCTGGAACCAGACGTCGGACATGATGTTGTGCTCGATTTGCAGCTGGTAGGCGTCGAGCAGCACCGGCGCGGTCGCCAGCGCAGCCAGCCACCGGCGGGCACCGTGGCGCAGCAGCAGCAGGTAGATCGCCACGGCAATGCCCAAGCCGAGCATGTGCTGCACGATGGCCACCGCGCGCAGCCCGCCCAGCGGCAGCACGATGTTGAGGATCAGGTGGTAGCCAATCGGGCGCAAACCGTTGGGACGCAGATCGTGGAGGTTGTTCAGGTAGCTGAAGGAGTCGATGTAGAGGATCGCGGGCTGGTAGGCCAGCACGGTGAACACCCGTAAGCCGGTACCCACCGCGAGCAGCACCAGCAGCATCCAGTGCAGACGCAGCCACCGCGGCGCGCGGACGGCCAATGGTGCGCCAGATTTCGGGGCGCCGACTTCGGTTGGCGCCAGCAGGTCAGTCACCGGTCCGGAGTGCATGCGTCGGTGGTTACCGTGTCGGGGACCGAGAAGTCCTTCCACACCGTCGCGAGCCCGTTGAATAGCGACACTGACGGCCAATAGCCCAGTTGCTCGCGGGCGTGCCGGATGTCGACGATCACGGCGGGCATCTCACCGGGCTTGGCCTCGACGTGCTCAGCGGGCAGCGCCGCGCCGGTGACCATGCGCGCCGCGGCCAGGAGTTCCAGCACGGTCACCGACTGGCCCGAGCCGATGATCGCAGTACCGGTGAAGCGTCGGTCCCAGGTCGATACCACGGCCTGGCACACGTCGTCGACGTGAACCAGGTCGCGCCGCTGCAGCCCGTCGCCGTGGATCTGGACACCCCGGCCGGCCAGTGCAGCGCGCATCATCCGCGGCACGAAGCTGTCCTTGTGCCCCATCCCGGGGCCGTAGATGTTGGTGAAACGCAGCACGGAGGTGGCCATGCCGTAGGCACCCGCGTAACCGCACAGCAACATCTCACAGGCTGCCTTGGTGGCGCCGTAGGGAGTCAAAGGGCGCAGCGCTGCGGTCTCGTCCATCGTGGCGTGGCCGACGTCTCCAACCACCGCGTTGGTGGAGGCCATGATGAACCGCCGCACACCGGCCTGCCGGCAGTGTTCGAGCAGATCTTGGGTCACCGCCACGTTCACCAGATATGTGGCGGTCGGGTGCTGCACCGAGCGCAACACTGAGGTGAGGGCGGCCAGGTGCACCACTCCGGCCACATCCCCGCCGTCCAACGCGTCAGCGATCAGCCCTGGATCGGTGAGATCACCGACGACGCTGCGCACCGCCGGGTCGGGATGCGCCCTACAGTCCACCACGGTGACCGGGTTACCCCGGCCGATGAACGCGGCGACTGCCGCACGACCGACGAAACCGGCTCCCCCGGTGATCACGACCCGACCGGTGCAGGCTGGCGGAGTTGTCATCAGCGCGGAGCGTAGCCGGTGAACGAGCAGGCCAGTTCAATGAGGGTTCGGGTGGCGAACCCGGTGCCACCCGCGTTGACCTCGTCATAGTCCTGATCGGCCCGGGCCGGACCGGCGATGTCCAGGTGCGCCCAGGGCAGCCCTGCGGTGAACTCCCGCAGGAACAGCGCGGCGGTGATGCCCGCAGGCCCGGGAGGACACTGCCGGAGGTCTGCGATATCGGAGCGGACTTCGTCGGCGTGGTCGGCGACCAGCGGCATCGGCCACCAGTCCTCGCCGACCGTCTCACCGGCGGCGCGGATGCGGTCGGCAAGCTCGGGTTCGGTGGCGAACAGTCCGCCGGTGCGCAGGCCCAGGGATACCTTCATCGCCCCGGTCAGCGTCGCGACGTCGACCAGTGTGGTAGGCCGCAGCGTGCGCACCGCATGAGCCAGCGCATCGGCAAGCACCAACCGGCCCTCCGCATCGGTGTTGACCACCTCGGTGGTGGCGCCGCCCACGTGCCGCACCACGTCTCCCGGGCGCAAAGCCGACCCCGACACGTGGTTCTCGGCACAGGGCACCAATCCGGTGACCTGCATCGGCAGCTTCAACTGGCCGACGGCCAGCAGCGCAGCAATCACCGCGGCGCCGCCGGACATGTCCGTGCGCATCAAGTGCATGTTGTCGGCCGGCTTGATCGAGATCCCTCCGGTATCGAAGGTGATGCCCTTGCCGACCAGCACCAGATGCCCTTCGGTGTCGGTCTCCGGGCTCGCCTCAGGGCGCCAGGCGAGCTCAAGCAACCGCGGTGGACGTGCCGAGCCGCCGCCGACCGCAAGCACTCCCCCAAAACCGTGCTCGGCCAGCCAGCGCTGGTCACGCACGGTGGCTTGCAGACCGGGCACGGTGGCCGCCAAGCGAGCGGCGGTGCCGGCGAGCCAGGCCGGATCTTTGTGCCCGCTCGGGGTGTTGGCGAGATCCCTGGCCAGGCCGGTGGCCCGGGCCAGTAGCTGCGCTCTGGCCACCGCAGCAATCAGCGGTTGCGGCGGCTGTTCAGGTGGCGCGATCAGCCGCACGGTGGTCGTCTCCGGTGATCGGTCTTGGCTGCTGATCCGGTAACTGTGCGAGCCCACCACGCATCCCAGCGTCAGCGCCCCCACCTGGTGGGCTGTCGTACCGGGCGGCAGGTGCACCTGCACGGTGCGTGCGGACCGTCGACCGGCCGCGGCGTCGCCGGCCACTCGCGTCGAGCTGGCCCGGATCAGCGCGGCACCGGCCGCCCGCCAGTGCTGCGCGCTGCCCCGCCCGGTGCCCACCAACCATCCGTGATCGGGCCGCGCCCGGGGCAGTGGCACCACGTGCACGGAGCCGGCGGTGGCGCGCACCCGGTACTGGGCCAGCCACTGCTCGTCCACCCCGAGCGAGGCGGCGCCAGGACCCAAAACCGGCGGGTCATCGTCCGCTGTGGACTTTGCGGTAGAGCAACGCCCATCTGGCGGCTGTTCACCGGGCAGACGTTGACTTGGCGGGTGGCCGACCAGGACGACATCTGGCACCCCGGTACCACGCCGCGTCTGGACCCGAACCTGAGCCAGAGCGGTGGGCACCTTCGGTGTCTCGGGCACTGATGTCTCCGGCCAGTTCGTGGCGAGGTCCCGGCGCGCCTTACCGGCGCCGATCGAGGCCACGGGACGATGGACGCTGGATGCGGACCTTCACTCCACGACGGCCCGTAATGCCTCGCCAAGTTCCTCCGCCTCGTCCGCCGACATCTCGACGACGAGGCGTCCACCGCCCTCGAGGGGGACGCGCATCACAATGCCCCGTCCCTCCTTCGTCACCTCGAGGGGACCGTCGCCGGTCCGTGGCTTCATGGCCGCCATAGCGTGCTCCCTCCGTACATTCGTCACCGCGGGGTGGCCACGCGACACCGGTGACCGCCTGCATTCTCCCTTATCGACCCAGAGCCGTGAAAAGCAACCGATGATCTCGGGCCAGCGCAGCGCACCGTCCACCTGGGAGCGTGCGCTCACCAGCGCCGGAGCTCACCGTGCGGCGCGGCGGAAGCAACCAGCGAGATGATCGTCGACCATCCCGGTGGCCTGCATCAGCGCATAGCAGGTGATCGGGCCCACGAAGGTGAAACCGCGACGTCGCAGGGTGCGCGACATCGCTTCGGACTCCGGGGTGCGGGCCGGCACGTCGGCGGTGGTACGCGGGGTGAACCGTCCGGCGGGGTCGGGCGCGTAGGACCACAGCAGGGCGTCCAGATCCGCACCGAGCTCGGTGACTGCTCTGGCGTTGCGGATCGTTGCCTCGATCTTGGCCCGGTTGCGGATGATGGCTGCGTCGGTCAGCAGGCGGGCCACGTCGTCGCCGCTGAAAGCAGCGACCGCAGCAGGGTCAAATCCCACGAACGCGCGACGGAAGGCGGTCCGCTTGCGCAGGATCGTCAACCATGACAGTCCGGATTGGAAAGCCTCCAAACTGAGCCGCTCGAACAACGCGGCCGTGCCATGTACGGGCATCCCCCACTCGGTGTCGTGGTAGTCGCAGTAGTCGGCGGCCGTGACCGCCCACGGGCAGCGCGGCCGACCATCGGTACCCGGCGCTGAGACAGCGCTCATCACACCCTCGGCTATCACTGACGGTAGTTCTGGCAGAAGCCGGCGAAGCGGTCCAACGAGCGCTGCAGGCCCCAACCGAAGACCGGCCGGACCAGGGTCGCGCCCAGTTCGCCCAGCGCACCCAGCGGCAGCTCCAGCTGCTCGGTCCACTCGAAGGTGGCACCACCGGGTCCCCGCGGCTGCACCGCGAAGATGCCGGTGCCGCGGACCACTCGTCCGAGATGCCGCACCTCGCATCGGACCGGGGACTCCCACACGGTGATCTGCATGCGGTCGGTGACCCCGAGCCCGCGTATCCCGGTGACTGCCTCGACCTCAGAGCCGACCGAGCGACCGTCGCCGTGCCGGACACACACGGTGGTAGCGAGAATCCACTCGCCCTGGCGCTCCCAGTCGGTGGCGGCGGCGAACACCGTTTCCGGCGGCGCGTTCACGTCGACCCGCGCGGTCAGTTTCACTGCTGCGCCTCCAGCTCGGCAACTCGGGAGTGCAGGCTGTCGAGCTCGGCCGCTGTTCGATGCAGCACCCAATCCACGTCGGACATCCGGTAACCGCGCATCACCTGGGCGAACCGCACGGCACGCACGTCGGCACCGATGATCGGTCCCTCCGGCAGCCAGGTAGGGGTAGCGTCCGGCGGCAGTGCGGCCAGCTCCTCACCCCGGCCGAAAACCAGCGAGGCGATCAGGAACACCACGGCCGCCACCACGACGGCGACGACAAGATAGATCAGCACCGTACTCACGTGCCGATCGTGGCACGTTGGTGCATCTTCAAGGACGGCCAACCCCCCTCGCCGCTGTCCCAAACCGCTACCAACCGCCGCTCGATCAGCAGGCAACCTCGAACCCGAACCACAGTCAGTGCGTGTCCTGCCAGGCTTGGTAGGAGATGCCGACCAGCCGCACCGCCTCGTCGATGTCGTCGGTAAGGTGCACCAGGCCGAATTCGGCCTCGTTGAGTTTGCCCTCAGCCACCACAGTGTCAGCAAGCCAGGAGTACAGCCCGCCCCAGTAGTCCCGTCCTAGCAGGACGACGGGGAACTTGGTGACCTTCTTGGTCTGCACCAGGGTGAGAGCCTCGAACAGCTCGTCGAGGGTGCCGAAGCCGCCGGGCAGGCAGACGAAGGCCTGGGCGTACTTGATGAACATGGTCTTGCGAGTGAAGAAGTAGCGGAAGTTGATTCCGAGGTCGACCCAGGGATTGAGGCCATGTTCGAAAGGCAGCTCGATACCCAGGCCCACCGACAAGCCGCCCGCTTCGGACGCCCCACGGTTGACCGCCTCCATGGTGCCGGGGCCACCACCGGTGATCACCGCAAAGCCAGCGGCGGCGAGCGCGGCGCCCAACTCGCGCCCGGTGGCGTACTCGGGATGATCCCGTTGGGTGCGCGCCGAGCCGAACACGGTGACCGCACGGGGCAGTTCGGCGAGCGCTCCGAAGCCCTCGACGAACTCGGCCTGGATGCGCAGCACCCGCCACGGGTCGGTGTGCACCCAGTCGCTGGGGCCACGCGAGTCGAGCAGCCGCTGGTCGGTCGTGGTCGCCTCGTGGCGGCGATCCCGCCGCAGCACTACCGGTCCACGCTGCTTCTCCTGAGGGTGCTCCTCGGGCCCACCGTTGCTGCTGGACCCCCCCATCCCGTCCACCGACATGGCGCCCACCCTACTGAGCCGCCTCGTCCGCCCTGCGTGCGCGCTGCCCCCGACATGGAGACATATCGGGGCTATTGACCGTCTCTTTGCCCCGATATGTCTCCATGTCGGGAAGGGGGTTGGGAACGGGGTCAGGTAGAAGTGAGGTAGCGGCGCAGCGCTTCGGTGCAGGTGGTGATCTGGCCGGTGCGAACATGCTCCTCACGGGTGTGTGCGAGGTTGGGATCACCGGGTCCGAAGTTCAACGCCGGGATCCCGAGCGCGGCGAAGCGTGACACATCGGTCCAGCCGTACTTTGCCACCGGCGCGATCCCGATGGCGGCCAGGAACTCCCTGGCTGCCGGCGCATCCAGACCCGGTAGCGCACCAGCAGCGCCGTCGGTGAACTCGAGGTCGAATCCGTCCAGCACCTCGCGGACGTGCGTCTGCGCGTCGGACAACGAGCGGTCCGGGGCGAAGCGGAAGTTGACCACCAGCTCGCAAGCGTCGGGTATCACGTTGCCGGCGACTCCGCCGGAGATACCCACTGCCTGCAACCCTTCCCGATAGGTGCACTCGTCGATCTCGACAGTCCGCGGCCGGTAGCGGCTGAGCCGGTCCAGCACCTCGCCTGTGGCGTGGATCGCGTTGTCTCCCAACCATGACCGTGCACTGTGTGCCCGACGACCGGCGGTGCGCACCGTCACCCGCAGAGTGCCCTGGCAGCCCGCCTCGACGGCACCGTTGGTGGGCTCAGCCAGGATCGCCAGCTCGGCGACCAGCCACTCGGGATGCTCGGCCTCGATCCGGTTCAACCCGTTGCGGTCGGCTTCGACCTCCTCGCAGTCATAGAGCACCACGGTCAGATCGTGCACCGTTTCGGGCACCGTGGCCGCGAGATGCAGGATCATCGCGTCACCCGACTTCATGTCCACTGTGCCGCAGCCATACAGCAGGCCGTCGGAGCACCGGCTGGGTACGTTGTCGGCGATCGGCACGGTGTCCAGGTGCCCGGCGAGCAGCATCCGCTGCGGACGCCCCAGCTCGGACCGAGCCAGCACCGTGTTTCCGGAGCGCAGCAATTCCAGGTGTGGTGCCTGCGCGGCCAGCGCAGCCTGCACCGCATCGGCCAAGGCCTCCTCCTGTCCCGACACGCTGGGTACGTCCACCAGCGCTGCGGTTAGTTCCACCGGATCAGCAGTCAGGTCCAGGTTCACGGTGTGACGGTAGCGTGGCCAGCCGTGAACGACCCGCAGATCGAATTCGCACACGGCTTGGGGCTGGCCACTGTCGCCCCCGACGGGACCGTGCTCGACACCTGGTTCCCGAATCCACTGTTAGGCCTGCCGCGGGACAACCCGAGAGATGTCGCGGCCGGCACCGTGCGGGTAGGGCCGGAGGAGGTGCCTGAGGAGTGCGCCGCGCTGCTCGGACCGGACCCAGCACGCGGCGTTGAGCTCGTGGCCGTGCACACCATGGTGCCGGATCTGACGGTCCCGCCAACCGACGCGCACGACGTCTACCTGCGTTTGCACCTGCTGTCCCACCGCCTGATGGCTCCACGCAGTGTCAACCTCGACGGGGTGTTCGGACTGCTGTCCAACGTGGTGTGGACCAACTTCGGACCGTGCCCGGTGCCGGGATTCGAGGCCACCCGGATGCGGATGCGCCGGCTCGGTGCGGTCACGGTGTACGGGGTCGACAAGTTTCCCCGCATGGTCGATTACGTGGTGCCCTCGGGAGTGCGGATCGGCGATGCGGACCGGGTGCGGCTGGGTGCTCACCTGGCGGTCGGCACCACGGTGATGCATGAAGGATTCGTCAACTACAACGCAGGCACGCTCGGCACCTCGATGGTGGAGGGCCGGATCTCCGCCGGAGTTGTCGTCGGTGCCGACTCCGATCTGGGTGGCGGCGCGTCGATCATGGGGACGCTGTCGGGCGGCGGCAAGGCGCAGATCTCGATCGGCCGGCGCTGCCTGGTCGGCGCCAACGCCGGGATCGGGATCTCGCTGGGTGACGACTGCGTGGTGGAAGCCGGTCTCTACGTCACCGCAGGCACGAAAGTGACGCTGCCTGATGGTGTGGTGGTCAAGGCCCGCGAGCTGTCCGGCACCGACGGGGTGCTGTTCCGTCGGAACTCCGTCACCGGCACTGTGCAGGCGGCGCACCGGGCAGGTAAAGCCGGTATCGAGCTCAACGCCGCGCTGCACGCCAACGACTGACCTCTCGGCCCGCACGGGTCTTCACAAAGATCCGTGGCTGTGAGCGTCGCTCCTCGTATCCCGCGCCGAACCTCGTCACCCAGCAAGTTGATCAATCAGGGTGCCCCGGTCCGAACCCGGCCGTCAACCCTGCCCGGCACCAGTTGCGTGCCGCGCTGGACACCCGGCTGCGCACCCTGCTGGCCTGCGAGCCAGGCACCCGGACCGGCGAGGACCCCCTGAAGAGCTGCATCAGATGCGGGTCGCAGTACGGCGAATGCGAGCTGCACTCAAGGCAGCCCGGCCGCTGCTGGACCGAGCCTGGGCCGACGAGCTGCGTGCCGAGCTGACTTGGCTGGGGCGGCCGCTGGGGCCGGTACGAGACGCCGACGTGCTCATCGAACGTCTCCGCGACCAGGCAGCCGACTTCGACAACGCTAGCCGCGCTGCGGTGGAGACACCGGTCGAGGTGCTGGTAGCCGACCGCGAGACCGCCCGCGCCGAGATGCTCCCGGCACTGGGCAGTAACCGATACACCACGTTGCTGCGCTGACTGGCTGCTGCAGTCGCCAAGCCGCTCCCGGTCGCGGTCGGCTCGGCGGCCGGCCCCTGCGTTGGTGGAGTTGGTGTGCGTCGAGTATCGCCAGATGTGCAAGGCGGTACAGCGGGCCGGCGAAGATCCGCCCGATGAGGTCCTGCACGCACTGCGGATTCACGGCAAGCGGCTGCGCTATACCGGCGAGCTGGCCGCCACCGCCGGTCGCAAACCGGCGCGCAGGCTGGTGGCGTCAACAGTGGCGTTGCAAGACCTGCTGGGTGAGCACCAGGACGCCTGCGTGGCCAGCACTGGGTCCGGCAGCTCCTGGACAGCGATGTCGTCGATCTCGACGTGGTCTTCGCCGCGGGGCGCCTGGTGGAGCGCGAGAAGGCGAGCCGGGTGGTGACGCGGCAGGCGTGGCCGGCCGCATGGCGGTTGGTTCAATACCGAGCGCAGGCGCTGACTCCAGCCACCTGACCGTCACTTGGCCAGCTGAGCCAGCCGGTGTATCGCCGCATCGATCCGCTCATCCGTTGCAGTCAGCCCGACCCGGATGTGCCGCGCGCCGGATGGACCGTAGAACTCGCCGGGGGCGACAAGGACGCCGACCACGGCCAGCCGTGCCACGGTGTCCCAGCACGGCTGATCAGCGGTGCACCACAGGTACAGCCCACCGTCGGACCGAGCCACCCGCAGCCCAACCCGGTCCAGGACCGGCCGTAGCAGCTCCCGGCGCCTGGCATACCGGCCACGCTGCTGGGTGACATGCACGTCGTCGGACAGCGCAGCCACCATCGCCTGCTGCACCGGCCGGGGAACGATCATCCCGGCGTGCTTGCGGATCGCGAGCAGGTGGGCAATCAGGCTGGGGTCACCGGCTACGAAACCAGCCCGGTAACCAGCCAGATTGGACGACTTGGACATCGAGTGCACTGCCAGCACCCCGCTGTGATCCCCGCCACACACTTGGCTGTGCAACGCCGAGACCGGTGATCGCTCCCAGCCCAACGCGAGGTAGCACTCGTCGGAGGCCACCACGGCGCCGATCTCTCTGGCCTGGCGCACCGCGGCAGCGAGTACCCCGGCGTCCGCAACGTCGCCGGTGGGATTGCTTGGCGAGTTCAGCCAGCGCAGCCGGGTGCCCGGCGTAGCAGGTTCGTCATCAGCGAGCCGCACCGCGGTCGCCCCGGCCAGCCGCGCGCCGACCTCGTAGGTCGGGTAGGCCAGTTCCGGCAGCGCGACGACATCACCAGGGCCGAGCCCGAGCAGCGTGGGCAGCCAGGCCACCAGCTCCTTGGAACCCACGGTGGGCAGCACCGCCTCGGCCGACACACCAGTCACGCCGTAGCGTCGCTCCAGCGCGGCCACGGCGGCCTCGCGAAGCTCTGGTGTACCGTGTGTGCTGGGGTAGCCGGGCAACGCAGATACCGACTCCAACCCGGCCCGTACCACGTCCGGCACCGGGTCCACCGGAGTGCCGACGGACAGGTCAACGGCACCGCCTGGGTACTGCGCGGCCAGTCGGATCGCACCATTGAGGCTGTCCCAGGGGAAATCGGGAAGATCCAGGCGCGCCGCGCCCGGGTTCATTCCCGGGTCACTCCTGGTTCTGCGGCGGCAGGGCGACGACCATCGGCGGGTCGTCGTTGACTTGGCCGACTTTCGATGCTCCGCCGGGAGAACCCAGTTCGGCGAAGAAGTCAGCGTTAGCCTTGGTGTAGTCCTTCCACTGCTCGGGGACGTCATCCTCGTAGTAGATGGCCTCTACCGGGCAGACGGGCTCGCAGGCACCGCAGTCGACGCATTCATCGGGCTGGATGTAAAGCATCCGGCCACCCTCGTAGATGCAATCCACGGGGCATTCTTCGATGCACGATTTGTCCAGGACGTCCACGCAGGGCTCTGCGATCACATAAGTCACGGGGTTCTCCTGCTCCTCACTCGCGGTACCCGGACGGGCCGTCTACCTGCACAGTATCTCCGGTGACCACCGGCCGACCACCGACCCCGCCCCTGGGTATACCCGCCAGCTCACGACCCAGCACCACCGCGGCCGGGAACAGACCACTGCCCAGCAGCAGCGCCGACCGCCAGTCCGCGGGGAGCAGCACGTCACCCCCCGGCCCGGCGACCCCGAGAACACCGAGTACCAGCAGCCAGACCACCAGCGGCACCGCGGCCACCCACCGGGGACCGCCCAGCTCCGCCGCGGTGCGCACCAGCCACGGCGTGCTCACCGCAGCGAGCAGGATCGTGATCGGAAGCGGCACCGCGCCCACCCGCAACGGGAGATACGCCAGTTCCACCGCGGCCAGCGCCATGGCATCGAACACCAACACCATCAGGGTGAAACGCGCGGCCATGCTCATAAGGCGGCCATGCTCATAAGATCGGCGGGTCGGGTAGCCCACCGAACAAGTCGTCATGCGCTCCCTCAATCGGGCCGCGTACCAGCGTGAGATGCTCGATGTCGAGCACCGGTCGGGCCACCTCGTCACACAGCGCGAACGCGTGGTGAGGACCGTGGGTCCACACCCTGACCTGGGTACGGTGGGCGCGCATCGCGGCGAGCACCGAGCTGCGGTAGGCGGTGACGTCCAGCCGGGTGGTCACCTCGGCATCGTCCACTCCGGGCAACCCATGCGGTTCAGGCAGGCGGAAGGGCAACCCGGGCATCGCATGCAGCGCCGCGATCCCGTCGGCCACCGCCGAGACCGGCTGCACCGCCCAGAACACCCGGATCACTTCCGGTACCTGCGCCGCCGCGGCCATCGTCACCTGGTGGGCCCGGACGTGGTCGGGGTGACCGTAGCCGCCATCGGGGCCATAGCTCACCACAACCTGCGGACGCACCTGTCCGAGCACCTCGACCAGCGCGTCGACCTGATCGCTGAGCGTCCCAGCGGCGAATGCCCGCGGGTGCAGGTCTGGCGGCACGCTCGCCCTGGCGCCAGGCTCGACGACCATACCGGAGTCCCGCCAGCGGCCGATTCCACCGAGGAACCGCTGGTCGGTCACCCCGAGCGCGGCGCAGGCCACCTGCAACTCGGCCACCCGGTAACCACCGAGCTGGTCGGCACGGTCAGCGGCCAGATCGCGCAACTCAGAGGTGAGTATCTCGCCTTGTTCGCCGAGGGTGCAGGTCACCAACGTCACGGCGACGTCAGCAGCGGCATAGCGGGCAATCGTGCCGCCGGTCCACAGTGTCTCGTCGTCTGGATGCGCGTGCACTACCAGCAGCCGCCGCGGGCGTCTCAACACTCCCCCAAGCCTACGGTGAGCTCACTCCCGGCTCCCGCATTGAGCGGGCTGAGCGTGGTGACCCGTCGTCGACAGCCACGCTGAGCCCGCTCGATGCGCAGGGGGATGAGAGGTCCGCGTAATGGCAGGCAGCGGGATGACCGTGGCCGTGGTCGACCAGCGGCGGGATCTCTTTGATGCAGCGCTGGCGTTGGGCGTCGGTGAGCTGCGCGCCGAAAAGGGGACAACGGGTCCGGAACCGACAGCCCGAGGGTGGGTTCGCCGGGCTGGGCACATCACCACTGAGGATGATCCGCTGACGGGCTCGCTCTTTGCGCGGGTCGGGCAGGGGGATCGCCGAAATCAGGGCCTGGGTGTACGGATGCGTGGGCGTGATGAACAGCCCCTCGGCCGTTGCCGTCTCCACGATGCGTCCCAGGTACATCACGGCGATCCGGTCCGCCACGTGCCGCACCACCGAAAGGTCGTGCGATACGAACAGGTAGGACAGACCTAGCTGCGACTGCAGGTCTTCCAGCAGGTTCAGCACTCCGGCCTGGATGGAGACGTCCAGCGCGGACACCGGCTCATCCAGAATGAGTACCTTTGGTCGCAGCGCCAGTGCCCGCGCGATGCCGATCCGTTGGCGCTGCCCCCCGGAGAACTCGTGCGGGTACCGGTTGCCATGCTCGGGATTGAGCCCCACCAGCGCAAGCAATTCGCGCACGTCTTCGGGTCCGGACGGGCGATAGATGCCGTGGATGCGCAGCGGCTCCGCAACGATCTCGTTCACCGGCAGCCGCGGATCGAGTGCGGCGTAGGGGTCCTGGAAGACGATCTGCAGTTCGCGGCGGAGGCGTTGCATGGCCTTGCGGGGCAGCCGAGTCAGGTCGGTGTTCTGGTAGTGGACGTGACCTGCGGTGGCGGGTTGCAGGTTGAGCAGTACTCGTGCCGTGGTCGTCTTGCCGCAGCCCGACTCGCCGACCAGCCCGAGCGTTTCATGCCGGTACAGGTCGAACGACACGTCGCACACCGCGTGCACCTCGCCGACCGGGCGGCGCGCCAGGCCGTGGCCGCGCACCGAAAAGTGCTTGACAAGGTTGCGCACCGACAGCACCGGCGGCGCGGCGGTCGTCATTAGCGCCTGCGCGGGACCACGTGCATCCGCGGTCATATCGCCGCCTCCGCGGGACCAGTTACGTCGGCGGTCACGATTCGATGTCCCGGGAAATGGGGTGGAACAGGTCCCCCGGCTCCACGCCATCCAGCTTGTCGCTGAAGTGGCAGGCCGACAAGTGCCCAGGGATGCCGCTCCACGCCAGTGGGGGTTCCTCGGCCTCGCAGATCGCTGCGGCCAGCGGGCAGCGGGCAGCGAAGGGACACCCAGGTGACATGTTGATCACCGAAGGGGGTGCACCGCTGATCGGGTACAGCCGTTCGGTTGCCACGTCAAGCCGTGGCAGGCTGCCCAGCAGGCCCAATGTGTAGGGCATCCGTGGGGCGTAGAAGATCTCCTCGACGGTGCCAACTTCGACGACCTTGCCGGCATACATCACCTGGACGCGGTCGGCTTGCCCGGCGATCACACCGAGGTCGTGGGTGATGAGCAGCATGGCAGCGCCGGTTTCCACCTTTGCGGTGTGCAACGCCTCCATGATCTGTGCCTGCACGGTCACGTCCAGTGCGGTGGTGGGCTCGTCAGCGATGATCACTTCAGGGTGGTTGGCCATCGCGATCGCGATCACCACCCGTTGCCGCATCCCGCCGGACAGCTCATGCGGGTAGCTGCGAGCTCGCTCGGCGGGGTTGGGGATGCTGACCACGTCGAGCAGCTCCACCGCCTGCTTGCCAGCCGCATCGCGGGTGACATCCTGATGCGCCCGGATCGCCTCGGCAATCTGGTACCCGACGGTGTAGACCGGATTGAGCGAGGTCATCGGATCCTGAAAGATCATCGCGATTCCCTGGCCGCGGACCCGGCTGAGCTCGGAGTCCGACGCCCCAAGCAGCTCGGTGCTCCCCGAACTCCCTCCCGAACGGCCCCCTGAACGGCCACTGAAACGCACCGATCCGGACACCTGAGCCGAGCCGGGCAGCAAACCCATCGCGGCCAGCGAGGTCACCGACTTTCCGGAACCCGACTCGCCGACGATGCCGAGCACCTCGCCACGATGGAGCTGG
>DASQVB010000170.1:0-3771 GCA_035640975.1 Pseudonocardiaceae bacterium | reverse complement strand
TTCGGAGGCAAAAACGGCATCGAAGCCGTCGGTGAACTTGGCGTCCCGGTCGCGGATCAGGAAGCGGAACGTGGTGATCTGATCGCCCAGGTCCATCAGGAGGTTGCGGGCGGCTTGGGTGGTCCAGGCCGCGGTCGGGTGAGCGGTCACCCCGAGAATGTGCACCGTGCGGGTGCGAACCTCCATGACGAACAGCACGTAGAGTCGGCGCAGCGTGATCGTGTCGAGGGTGAAAAAATCGGTGGCGAGCAGCCCGGTGACTTGAGCGCGCAGGAAGCGTGGCCAGCTGGGGTCTGCGCGGCGTGGTGCTGGCCCGAGGCAGGTGGCGGCCAGGATGCGGCGGATGGTTCCCGTTCCCAGCCGGTGTCCTAGCCCAGCGAGTTCGCCTTGGATGCGGCGGTGGCCCCAGGCTGGATTCTCCCGCGCCAGGCGGAGCACCAGGTCACGGATCTGCTTGCTGATGGGCGGACGGCCGGACTGATTGGGGTAGGTCCACTTCCTGGCGATCAGACGGCGGTGCCAGGCCAGCAACGTGCCAGGGGTGATGATCCGATGCCGATATAGCTGGCGAGGGAGTCGGCGGGCCAGTGCGGACAACAGTGCTCGGTCCGGCCAGGATAGGCGAGGTCTGCGCTGACGGCGCAGCACCGCGACTTCGTGACGCAAGATCAGAATCTCGATGTCCTTGGCGGCGGTGCCGCGGGCAAGCAACCTGAACCAGCCGAAGACCGTGACAGAGATCAGATACACCAGTCGGAACAGCACGGCTCGCGATCATGTCATGCTCACGTGCAGTCAGTAACACCCCAGGTCATCGCATGGACTTTGAGTTTTGGCACGGTACACGGTGATAGAGCCAGACACAGTGGCTGATGATCTCCGCCGGGAAGCGAAAGCCCTTGTAAGACGGCGCACCGACGGTCACCCGACCTCCTCATCCCCGGAAGCAAGCCGTCGATCGTCCCACCCCGCAGATTCACGAAGTTGCAGTGCCCAGGTGCCTGATGTGTTCGAGGTGTAGAGGCAATGGTTTTGGGGCATTCATCGCATGACGGTCGTTTACCGACCCTCATAGAGACCGATGAAGGCCAGGTCGTCAATGGTGATGACTGACGATGCCCGCTGGCTTGCCAGCCACCTGCGGAAGATGGTGTCCTGCCGCCCCGCCGCGTGGGCGGGCAGCGAGCTGACGCTGGCTCAGCTGCTTGCGCTGCACTTCATCAGCGCGAGGGCTCCGGTCACGCTGATGGCGCTGTCCGAGGCCTTGGGTACCCGACCACCGGCCACCTGCGCGATGGTCGATCGGCTCGCCCGAGCCGGGCTGGTCTGCCGCACGCCGGACCCCGAGGACCTGCGACGCGTCCGGCTGGCCGTAACTGGTACAGCAGTATCGATGATCGGCAAGATCGACCTTCAGACCGCTCGACGCCTGCAGGTGGTACTCAACAGCATGGGCACGGTGGCCCAGCGCGTCCTCACCGAGGCCATCAAGGACACCGCACGCCACCTCGCCCGCTAACCAAGCCGGCCAGGTGAACGCGGGCCGGGGCAGCAGCAGACAGGGGTAATCATTCATGTGGTAGCGCACGTCCCCTGTCAGGCTGGCTTCGGGCCTGGGGACGTGCTAGCGGCCACAGTCGTGTCGTAGGGGGCACCGGAAGGAGGTGGTGTCTCTTGGTCACTCGGCGGACCGTCGTACGGTGTCGATGAGTATGTCGATCAGTTGACGCCGCGTTTGTGGGCTTATGCTGTTGAGCCCTGCCTGCAGGCGTTTGGCGGTGTTCGGCTCGATGTTGCCGACTATCGGTTCGGCCGCGGTGGTGAGGGTCAGCTGGACGCGTCGACGGTTCTGCGGGTCCGGCGTGGTGCACACGAGCCCGGCCTGGGCGAGCCGATCGACCATCGCGGAGGTGGCTGGCGGTCTGGTTCCCAGGGCGTGGGCCAAGTCGGTGAGGCTGACCGGGGCCAGGGCGCTGATGAAGTGCAGCGCGGTGAGCTGTAACAGCGTCATTCCGCGGCCCGCCCAGACGGCGGGGCTGGCAGCGACCACCACCTGGAGGTGGGCAATGATCCAGTTGACGTCCTCCGTCGTCACCACCTCCGCGGTGTGGCCTGCCACCACATCATCAGCGCAGGCTACCCGCAGACCGCAGAGGTCCTCTTCGGCCGGTGTTTCGTCGCATCGGGATCGAACTGCCTTATGAACCAGTCAGCGACCTTGTGGGTGCCGAATTAGGGCACTGTTGCATTAAGCGATCGAAGCACCCGACGTGGCCCATCTGCCCGCCAAGAAGCGGTACGGCAGGCCTGCAGATGCCCGATTTGTTACGGTTCTTGAAGGTCCCTGAGGGGCCTGCCTCCTGCTTTGCTGCATGGCGAGAGCGCCCTTCGCTTTAATGCAACAGTGCCCCGCCGAGGCACGCCGAGGAGCGGTGTAGCGATGTCCATCGAAGTTGGTGATCCGCAGCTGCGCTGCGGATCATGAGGGTCTACGGAGGATCACCCGCATGCCTTTTGCCAGCGACGCACGTTGAGCAGGCCAGCGCGCGAAGAACTTCATTACGGTGTTGGTGATCGTGGGGATCTGTGGCGTGCGGGCGTGCGCGTTCACCATGGTCGCGGATCGGTCCAAGTGGTCTTTCCTGTCCATGGATCTGTCCATGAACTCGCGTCTGCGCGTGCCTGTCGAGGCCTCCAGCCACGAACTGGTGCAAGCTGGTGCCCACGTAGGGTAGTCCTGCAGGGTGAATTCGAAGTCTCATAATCCGTCAGGTTGTGGGTTCGAGTTGCACCCCCGGTGCCGGAACCGACACCAGTGTCCTCAGAGCTTGCAAGCACGGTCCTGACCATGGGACAGATCCTGCGTGCGACATGGATTTGGTCGCCCAGGCTCCTCTCCCCAAAGGACGTCTCAGGGACGAACACAGCGTCCTGAAGCCGACGCTTAACCGCAGTCGTGGCGTTCCCCGTCCGTTGACAACCTCGGCAACGGCATCGGAGGTGGCTGTGGTGGATATTGAACCGCGCCCCTCCGATACCTGACCACGAACGGATCTAAGGGAATGACGCGGAGGGCTGGAAGTGGCTCGACCATTGGCTGCCGGCGTTGTGCACTGGGGCGGGGATATGCCGCTGGGCCTCCACGCGGTAGTCCAGGCGGCCGATGCGCCTAGCGTCCGGCTACCTCTGAGCAGCGTAGAGCCGGTGTATGGACTGGATCCCCACGTGCTGGTCGGCAAGGTCAACCATTACCCCAACCATGGCCGCCCGGCCCCGCAGCATCAGCGACCCCGGAGCACTCTCCCGCCCGAGCACCTCAGTTTGCCCGTCCGTTTACCCGGCCAGCACTTGAATCCCCAACTCCGGCGCACGCCGTGCGGTGGTCCCTCCGGTCGAGCAGCGAGCAGTGCATGAGGCGGCTCCCGTCAGCAGTTCCCCACGACGGTGAGCAGAGGGGCCTGCCCGCCGTCGTGGAGGAGCTGCTCGTCGACGTGGCGACCGACGGGTTCACGTTGTATTGCTGCGGCCCAGGTCGGCACCGAATGCGCTGGTCGCCGCCTATGAGTGGGAGCAGTACGTCGATCTGCTCACTATCCGGGATTTCGATCGGGTCACCACGGCAAGGGTGGCGAAACGGGACGCGGTGGACATCTTCGCGCCCGAGTTGGTGGTGTGGGCCTACCAGGGTCCGTCGCAGCAGGCGCTACGGGCCTTGCTCGAGCTGGTGCACCCGGCGCATCCCGACGCCCCCACTGCGGAGTATCCGGCGCC
>DASQVB010000169.1:0-2707 GCA_035640975.1 Pseudonocardiaceae bacterium | reverse complement strand
CGGCGTGCTGCTCGCCTGGGCCGGGCGCCGGATGATGATCCAGCCGGTCGGCACCGACCTCGCCGGGTCCGGGCTGGAGATCCCGGTGCAAGGGAGCAACTTCACGCTGCTCGTGCAGCGCAACCGGATCGTGCTCAAGCTGAGCGCCGGCGCGGGGGGTGCGGTACCGCAGGCACTGTCGCTAGCGGAGCTGACGGTCGCCCAGCCTGGCCAGTTCGCGGGAAACGAGGTGCGCTGGTGGCCGGTGCCAGGTGCGCGATGGATGCGGCTGGGGCGGGGGCCGGTGCTGCGCCTGGTATCCGGACGCCAGCAGTGGCTGATCCCGGTGGACGCCCCACGCGAGCTCGCCGCGATCGTCCGCGGGCGGACCGCAGCCGCGCCCGGGGAAGACAGCACTGCCTCGCTCAATCCTGTCCCCCTCACAGTGACCCCTCTCACAGTGGCCCCCCTCACAGTGGCGCAGTGGCACAAGCTGCAGTCGTGGGCCGCCCGACAACTCACCACGACTACGCGCGGTGGCTCTCTCACGCAGCGCAAGATCGGCTTCCGGCTTGTCGTTGCGATCCCGGCAGCGTTCTTCGGCTCAGCCTTGCTAACGGAGTCGATTGCTCGAGGCGCCGGAGTGGATACCGGCTTGCCTGTGGCGGCAGCTGTGGCTCTAGCGCTTGCCGCGGTGTTCACCGCGGACTGGATCCGGGTGCGCAGGCGGCTGCGCGTCGCGGAGGACAATGCGCTACCACCGGGCAGCCCCGACTGGGGCGATCTTCGGCCCAACCATGCCCCGTTGGAGGCCTGGCAGCCGTGGTGGGACGGGTCTGATCAGACGTCGCGGGTGGGTTCCAGTGAGGTCGGCAGCAGGTAGTCATCGTTGTCGACGTTGACGTTGTTGGGGCCGCCTTCGTCAGGGATGTGCTTGCCTTGTCCGCTGTTCCAGGATCCGGTGTAGGGACTTTCGACGTTCGCCCGCACCTCGGCGCCATCCTCCGTCGGAAATCGCCATCCCTGGGTGTTGGGTCCGGCGACGTATTCGCTGTCGTCTGGGCGATGCCAGGTCTCGTCCAGCCCCTGGTGACGGTTCGTGGTCCCGTCAAGCGCACCGCCAACACTGCCGGACACCGCGCCCGATCCGAGGCTTTGTAGCGACGGGGCATTGCCGTGGGCAAGGTCGTTGAAGGCGTTGCCGCCTGCTCCCGCGAGTGCGCCTTCGCCAGCGCTGCGCAGCGCCGCCTCGCCGAAGTTCGTGGTAGTCGTCCCGAGCAGCTTGCTGGTCCCACCGACCGCGCCGGCTGCAACACCCGCCATCAACCCGGAGATGCCAGCGTCCACAGTGTTACCGACGTCCCAGCTCTCCCGGTCGCCGCGGGCGAACTGCAGACCCTGGATCACGCCGTCCACCCCGACGTTGATCGCGGCATTGACAGCGGCCTTGAGCGCAATCTGCTTGACCAGTTCCTGGAACGCCAACTGCACGGTGATCCGGGTCGCGGCCTGCGCGATCGGGATTCCTGCGGTGCTGGCGCCGAAGGTGGCGAATGCGGCGGCGGCCATCGCGGCGATCTGCGCGGCCAGGACCAGTAGTGCCGCGATGATGCTCAGCTTGGTGTACTCGATGTTCAGGGCGGTCTCGTCGCAACCCTGCCCGAGCTGCACGCAGGCCTGCTGCAAGGTGACCAGGAACTGCTCGTCACCGGCGACGAACCGATCCCAGTGCTCGGCGAACGCGTCGGCCGCCTCACCCTGGATGGCGCTCAGCGCTGCCTGTGCCGCGGCGCTACCGTCGCCGGTAACCTCGTCGATGGCCGTCGCCGCCTGCTTCCACGCCTGCGCGAGGCGGCGCAGCGCGTCCTCGTCGCCCTCGGGCCAATCGGCGCCCACCACGATGGGGACCAGCCACTGGACGGCTTCCGGGATCTGGATCGTCATAGCTGCCTCCTGCCACCGAGCCGGTCTGCCGCGCCCTGATCGCAGCCTTCCCACGTGTCGGCCGATGCATCGAGGCCCGCCCTGATCGCGCGCAACGCCTGGACGATCGTGGTTGCCGCCGTAGTGATTGCCTCGGCTTGGGGCTGGTAGTTCCGCGCGAACGTTTGGCCGGCGTCATCGCCCCCCCAGCAGGGGCCTTCGGCGGCCAGCGCTGTGTCTAAAGCGGTGCGGGCGTCCTCCAGCTGGTCGGCTGCAGCGTCGAACTGCGGCGACGCGCTGCGCAGGCGTACCGGATCGCCCTGGAACCCCGCTCCGGTGGTCATCGGTCGCCTCCCCGCAGCACGGACCTGGTACTGAAGTCCTCGTCGTCCTCGGGTGTCTGCTGGGGGCGCCGGCTCGTCAACGACATGTTCGGCAGCAGATCCTTCAATGACGGCGCTCCGGGGACAACATCGGGCAGATCCGGGAGTTCACCGCGAGCCGGGGCCAACGCGTCCTCGACTTGCCGTTGGGCGGCGTTGGCAGCCTGCTGGGCCACGGTGACGACGCTGCGGGCCAGCTTGTCCGGAGTGCTGCGGTCGAATGCCAACGGGGCGAACTGCACGTCGGTGACGATGCCGACGGCGTTGACGGTGACCGTCACCAAGCCGTCGGCTGACGTCGCACTGCCGGCCACCTCGGCCACCTGCACCTGTGCTTTCTGCAGTGCCGCGGACTGCCGGTGGAGCCCCGCTAGCAGCGAGTTCACCTGCTGGCGCATCACGGCGTTACGGGCCTCCAGCTG
>DASQVB010000168.1:0-11575 GCA_035640975.1 Pseudonocardiaceae bacterium | reverse complement strand
CATCCGGAGCTGACCGGCGATCACCGCGTGCACCGGCTCTTCGGCGAGATGGTCCAGCGGTCGAGTGGGGCCCGGGTGAGCGCATCCGGGTGAGACTCGGCAACCGAGAAAGAGCAGGTATGAGCGGCCATTCGAAATGGGCGACCACTAAGCACAAGAAGGCTGTGGTCGACGCCAAGCGGGGTAAACTCTTCGCGAAGCTGATCAAGAATATCGAGGTGGCCGCTCGCACCGGTGGTGGCGATCCGGACGGCAACCCGACGCTGTACGACGCGATCCAGAAGGCACGCAAGAGCTCGGTGCCCACCGAGAACATCGACCGGGCTGTCAAGCGCGGTTCGGGTGCCGATGCCGGCGGTGCCGAGTACCAGACGATCATGTATGAGGGATACGGGCCCGGCGGGGTGGCCCTGCTCGTCGAGTGCCTCACCGACAACCGCAACAGAGCTGCCTCCGAGGTTCGCACCGCGATGACCCGTAACGGCGGCACGATGGCTGACCCCGGGTCGGTGTCATTCCTGTTCAGCCGCAAAGGCGTGGTGATCGTGCCGCAGCAGGCGGGCGTCTCGGAGGACGACGTGCTGGCCGCGGTACTCGATGCCGGCGCCGAGGAGGTCAACGACCTCGGCGAGTCCTTCGAGGTGGTCTCCGAGGCAACCGACCTCGTCGCGGTGCGCACTGCGCTACAGCGCAGCGGCATCGACTACGACTCCGCCGACGCCAGCTTCCTGCCCTCGGCGAGCACCCCGCTGGACGCTGACACCGCCCGCAAGGTTTTCAAGCTGATCGACGCGTTGGAAGACTGCGACGACGTGCAGAACGTCTACGCCAACTTCGACGTCCCCGACGACGTACTGGCTCAGGTCGGTTGAGACGCCCGTTACCCCGTTCAGCGGGCGGTTCAACGGACGGAAGAAGGATCTTGAGACCTTGCGAGCGTCGCGACGGCGTTCCGGGGTGGGGGCGAGCGCGAAGATCAACACTGTCACGGCGACTGTGGCTGGGTACCACGTGGCACCGGCGCCAGCGATGAGAAAAGAGACCTGGACCACGGTCATCGGTGGTCACCTTTTTGATGGGGCAGGCGAGGAGCTACCGGTTCCAGGCAGCTCCTGAGACACGTCTTCCGTGAGGCTGCCCCGGGCCGTGGGCTCGTCAACGTACGTTGCCTCGTCGAATGGGTCCTTGCCAGCGAACACTCTGCGTGCCTGGTTGGCGTCGAATTCCCGGGTCCACGTGCCGATCACCACCGTGGCGATCGCATTACCGGCGAAGTTGGTCAGTGCCCGTGCCTCGGACATGAACCGGTCGATACCGAGGATGAGGCCGACCCCGTCAACCAGCTCTGGCCGGTGCGCCTGCAACCCGCCGGTGAGCGTGGCGATTCCAGCCCCGCTGACCCCTGCAGCGCCCTTCGAAGCGATGATCATGAACGCCAGCAGGGAGATCTGCTCGCCTGCCGAGAGCGGGAGATCCTGAGCCGCGGCGATGAACAGGGTGGCCATTGTCAGATAGATCGCGGTGCCGTCGAGGTTGAACGAGTAACCGGTAGGCACGGTGATGCCGACGACTGGCTTGCTGACGCCGAGGTGTTCCATTTTGGCGATCAGGCGCGGTAGCGCGGATTCCGACGATGAGGTGGACAGGATGAGCAGGAACTCGCGGGCGAGGTACCGCAGCAGCGCGAAGATGCTGATCCGGGCGCCGAGCCAAAGCACTGGGCCCAGCACCGCGAAGACGAACAGCACGCAGGTCAGGTAGAAACCGAGCATGATCACCGCGAGACTGCGCAGGGCCGACCATCCCGTCTCGCCGACCACTGCGGCGATTGCACCGAACGCTCCGACCGGCGCCGCCCACATGATCATCGACAAGATTCGGAACACCCAGCGCTGGATGTGTTCGATTCCGCGCCGGATCGGTTCGCCCGTTGGGCCGAGCTGTTGCAGCGCGAATCCAGCGAGCAGGGCGACTAGCAGCGTCTGTAGGACCTGACCCTCGGTGAACGCGGACACCAGTGTCGTGGGCACGATGTCAAGCAGGAAGTCGACGAGGCCCGTACCGTCCTGAGCCTGCTGGTGCGCCTTCGCCACGGAGGCCGGGTCGAGATTCAGCCCCTCGCCCGGCTGCAGCAGGTTGCCGACGGCCAGGCCGATCACCAGGGCAAACGTCGACATCACCAGGAAGTAGCCCATCGCGAGCAGTCCGACCCTGCCCACCTTGGCGGCACTGAATACCGATCCGATGCCGAGCACGATCGTGCAGAAGATGATCGGCGATATCATCATCTTGATCAAATTGACGAAGGCCGTGCCGAGCGGTTTGAGCCCAGCAGCGAAGTGCGGCGCGGCGAATCCGACGATGATTCCGAGCAGCACAGCCGCGATAACGGCCAGGTACAGGTAATGCATGCGATCCCGGCGGGCCCTTGCCGGAATAGCGTCGCCAGTAGTTGGCGTGACAGGCACCATTGTGTGATCTCCAGCGCTTTGAGGCGTATTTCTATCGAGATTGGTTGGCATCTATTCGACGTCAGCCAACTTCACTTCGTAAGGCGGATCCTGTACCGCAAGGGATCGGCCATTACGGATGCCTATCCGGACGGGCTGACGGCCACGGTGCCGTCGGGGTGGAGTTGCAGTATCGGAATCGGTTTGTCGATCGGTTTGCCTTGTTCATCGAAGGCGGTGGGTCCGCTAGCGCCGTGCACGGGGGCGGCCTGGTTGATCCGGAACATCTGCTGGAGCACCGCCCCGGGGCTGAGCGCGGTGGAATCGAACAGAGCATTGCTTTGCTGGCTAATTCCGGAGCGGATCGCGCGGGTGGCGACCAGCAGGGCGTCGTAGCTGATAATCGCGGACCCGTCGTCGAGCTGTTGCTGGGGGAAGACCCGGGTGAAGCAGGTGGCGCAATCCTGCTGGAAGATCCTGGTGGAGGCGGCCAGGAACCGCTGCTCGTCGGACCACATCTCCGGGTGGGCCAGCCCGGTGTACTGGAAGGTGATGTTCGCGCGCAAGTTGGCCGCGATCCCGTCCTGGTTGCCGGCGGCCAGTTGCTGGCGCAGGGTTGTGGTCAGGTTCACCGCGTTGGACGCGGTGAACAGGTCGATCTTCAGTTGCTGGCAGGGCCGCCCTGCGAGGGCGGCGAGGAAACCCGGAAGACTCGCGCCCCGGCCGGCATAGTAGATCGCGGTGGGTTGTTTGATGCAGATGTTGGACATCATCTGCACGAAGGCGTTGTCCACCCCAGGCAGCGCGGAGTCATAGCGTTCAGGCTCGAGCAACCTGCCCGTCGGGGAACTTGTGAACGCCGTGCGGAACTGCTCGGCCAGGGCGTTGGTGTAGACATCGCCCTGGTTGATGTCCTGGACCAGCAGCGTCGCCACCGGTTTGAGGGTCCTGGCGGCGACCGCGGTTTGTGCGCTGGTGGTCGGGGCCACCTGGAACAGTCCCCGGACCGGCCGTCCGGGGGTGGTGCTCAGATCGTCGGCGGTAAGCCGAGAGGCGATCATCGGGATGCCGGCGTTGGACAGTGACTGGATGGCTTGTTTGGTGGCCTCCAGGCTCTCGCTCAGGCCGGCCACGGCCACCAGGCGCTCCGCCGGGTCGGCGACTCGTTGGAGCAATCCGGGGATGACTGCGCCCTGCTGCCGGGCCTGCTCGCCGACGTTGACTACCAGTAGCCGGATCAGCGGGATGTCTCCGAGCCCGTCGCGGTGGTTGGCCCGCCACTGCGCGAGGTAGGCGCCTTGGAGTTCATGGCGCAGCGAGGTGAGCCACCCGCTCGTGTCGTCGCGGGGCAGCGGGACCACATAGCCGATGGACACGAACGGGGCGCCGCTGCGCACCACGGTGTCGTTCTCCTGTTTGATCCTGCCCAAGACGGTCTGCAGTCGGAGTTCGGGGGCGAAGGTGGCCGCCCCGTCGGTCACCCCGACGCACTCATTGAACTGCCCACTGCGCATCACCCCCACGCCCCGACACGACTCATCCGATGAAACGTTGGTTACCAGGAAAAGAGCGATGAGGCTAGCCAGGCCGATAACTGCGCCGGCGGTTAGCCATCCACGGCGTCGATACCACGGGCGTGTGTCGGGAACCGGACTGACCGGTGACGTTGGTGGTGATTGCATATCGGTAGGGACTGTGGGGTTGTCTCGATCGGTGATGGCCTTCTTCCTCATGTCAAGCAGCCGCGTCAGTGTCGGTTCATCTGCCTTACAGGCTTTGCAGATCGCTGTGATGACCACTGTTGTCGGCAGCTGGTTCGGCGTGCCGGACAGCGCGGCGTGAGCTGTCGACGGCGCGCAGTGGGCGCTCTTGGCGAGTTCGCGGAGGCTTTCGAAGCCGGCAGCCCGATACAGCTCGCGTAGCTCCCGTGCGAGCTGTCCTGGTGGTGAGTCAGGATTCGGGATCGGGCCTGTCATGACGCAGGCAACGCCGAGACGGTATGCACGCGCTGGTCGACGAGTCGATCTGCGGCCGTGATCGCGACCGTGATCAACGCCAGCACTAGACCGATGATGGACCCCGACGGGTAGCCCCGCAGCGCAAGTACCACGGCGAGGACCAGCACGGCGAGCACTATCACGATGCGGCAGATCGGCAGCAGGCGACAACAAGGCCTGCAGCAGGAATCGGGTAACTTCGAGCAACGAATGATCATCGGATCTTCCTCCTCCGACTGGTGGCCCTGGATACGGGATGGCAGGTACGCCGCCGGCTTCGAGAGTGACGCAGACCACAGGAGAAACGAAAGTGGTTGGCGTTCGGAGTTTCGCCCCTGGATTCAGAGCGGCGGGGCCTCCGATCCGATACCGCCGTTCGCCCGCTCAAGAGCCCTGGCGTCGACCCCGGCTGCCGTTTCGGCCGCGAGTGCTGTTCGGTCCGCGCCACCCGCAGCCCGTCCAGCGAACCCATGGCAAGGCTTTCACCTGCACAGATAGGTGCAGAAAATGGATGGGGCCAAGACCGGCCGGTGTTCGGCCTCCGTTCGGATTTTGTTTGGAAGCCGTGTACGCCTTGTTCGAGGGCCGACGATCGGCAAGGCTGGTGACGCTCCGGACATCCGGTTGGCCCTGGATACCGAGCACCGTGTGGCCCCTGTCCGCAGGGGCCACACGGTCCACTCAACTGAGTGCAGCGCGCACGCAGCTACCCGATCAGCAGTCCTACTTGATGCCCGTCGCAGTCCTCGTTACCCGCATCGCGTATAGCCGCTGTGATCTGACGCACCTCGCCGCGGGGTCGGGATCGTGGGCTGATCGAACCGTGTGCGAGCGCCCAGCCGGAAGATGCCGATACGGCGCAAAGCCCTTTAGCTTCTGAAGTGTCGCGGTGCTTCTGGAGTGTCGCAGTGCGGTCGCGGCGAGGGCGGGACTAAAGTTCGAACGGGTGTTCGCTCATCGCAGGGGAGGTGTCGGTGCGGGTGCTGGGTGTGGATCCCGGGCTCACCCGTTGCGGACTTGGCGTGGTTGATGGTGGCGGCGGGCGGGCAGTCAGTTGTGTGGCGGTCGATGTCCTGCGTACCTCCCCCGAGGTGGACCTCGGTGCGCGACTGGTGGCGGTGGCCGATGTCGTGGAGCGCTGGGTGGCCGAGCACCGTCCTGACGTCGTCGCGGTGGAACGCGTGTTCAGTCAGCACAACGTGCGCACCGCGATGGGTACCGCGCAGGTCGGCGGAGTGGTGGCGCTGATCGCGACACGGCGGGGCCTGCCGGTCGCCTTCCATACCCCCAGCGAGGTCAAAGCAGCGGTCACCGGGTCTGGCCGGGCGGGCAAGGAGCAGGTCACAACCATGATTACCCGGCTGCTCACGCTGCCGGCCAAGCCACGACCGGCTGATGCCGCAGACGCACTTGCGTTGGCGATCTGCCATCTGTGGCGGGCCCCCATGACGGAACGTCTGGCGCAGGCAAGGGTTCAGTCAGCGCAGCTCGCTCGAATCCACCGCGCACGGTTGGCCGAGGTGGCCCGCGGTCGGAAGGGATGCGGTGATCGCTGGTGATCTCATCGGTGCGCGGGCAGGTGCTGTCCGTGGAACTGGACCATGCGGTGGTCGAGGTCGGGGGTGTCGGGCTGGCGATACGCGCCGTTCCCGCGACCCTGGCCACCTTGCGGCGCGGCGAACAAGCACGGCTCGCTACGTCGCTGGTTGTCCGCGAGGACTCGCTGACCCTGTACGGCTTCGCCGACGGCGCAGCCCGGGAACTGTTCGTGTTGTTGCAGACCGTCGCTGGAGTGGGACCGCGGCTGGCGCTGGCGATGCTCGCCGTTCTCGAGCCGGACTGCCTGCGCGCCGCCCTCGCCGAGGGAGACCTCACCGTGCTCACCCGGGTGCCCGGGATCGGACGCAAGGGCGCGGAGCGGCTCGTGGTGGAGCTGCGAGACAAGGTGGGGAAAGCAGAGCCGGCCGCATCGGGACCAGCTGCAGGCGCCGGTGGGGGAGTGCGGCCCCAGGTGACCGAGGCGCTGGTCGGTCTCGGATTCGCGGCCCGGCAGGCCGAGCAGGCGGTTGAGGCCGTGCTCGCCGAAGCAGACCGTGAGTCCACCGAGACTTCAGAGGTGCTGCGCGGCGCGCTAACCCGGCTGGGGCGCAACCGGTGACCACCGAGTCACCGCTCTCGACTGAGGCGGATCCGGCGGACGTCGAGCTCGAGACCACCCTGCGACCACGCCGGCTGCCCGAGTTCATCGGACAGGCTCGGGTCCGCGAGCAGCTCGAGCTGGTGCTGGAGGGCGCCCGCCGGCGTGGCGCCGCGCCGGATCACGTGTTGCTGTCCGGTCCGCCAGGGCTGGGCAAGACGAGCCTCGCGATGATCATTGCCGCGGAGTTGGGCAGCGCGATCCGAGTGACCTCGGGGCCGGCGCTGGAGCGGGCCGGAGATCTCGCCGCGATGCTGTCCAACCTCGTTGAGGGTGACGTGCTGTTCATCGACGAGATTCACCGAGTGGCTCGGCCCGCCGAGGAGATGCTCTACCTCGCGATGGAGGACTTTCGGGTCGACGTGGTGGTCGGCAAGGGCCCCGGAGCCACCTCGATCCCGCTGGAGATCGCTCCTTTCACGCTCGTCGGAGCGACTACCCGTTCTGGTGCGCTGACCAGCCCGTTGCGCGATCGGTTCGGGTTCACCGCGCACATGGAGTTCTACGAACCCGAGGAGTTGGAACTGGTGTTGCGGCGCTCGGCCGGCATCCTCGGCGTGGACCTGCGCCCCGACGGCGCCACCGAGATCGCCGGCCGTTCCAGGGGCACGCCTCGGATCGCCAACCGCTTACTGCGCCGGGTACGTGACTACGCCGAGGTCCGAGCTGACGGCGCGATCACACTTGAGGTGGCCCGTGCCGGGCTGGCCGTCTATGACGTCGACGAGCTTGGGCTGGATCGGCTGGACCGTGCTGTACTCACTGCGCTGGTACGCACCTTCGGCGGCGGACCGGTTGGCGTGTCCACGCTCGCCGTTGCGGTCGGTGAGGAGCCGGCCACCGTGGAGGAGGTGTGCGAGCCCTTCCTGGTCCGCGCCGGAATGCTCGCTCGCACTCCCCGTGGTCGGGTAGCTACCGCAGCCGCGTGGCGGCACCTGCAACTGCAGCCGCCTCCCGACACTCCCGGAGACGTCACCCCGACTCTGTTCGACGGGTGAGACCTGCTTGCAGGGTCGAACCATCACCACCGAGACCTGCTTGCAGGGTCGAACCATCACCACCGAGACCTGCTTGCAGGGTCGAACCATCACTACCGAGACCCGCGTGCAGGAACGACCTGGCACACTCGGGCGTGCAACACCGATGGTGATCGGAGAACCATGGACCCCCTGCTCCTGCCCCTGCTGTTCATCGCTGTGCTGGCACTGCCCCTGATCCTCGGCTCCCGCCGGCAGAAGCGGGCGTTGGCCGAGGCGCAGCGGCTGCAGAGCTCACTGACCGACGGGGACCGGGTGATGACCACCTCCGGCCTGCACGGCACCGTCGTCGGCAGCGCTGACGAGACCACGATCGACCTGGAAATCGCCGCAGGAGTGCGCACCACCTGGCTGCGCGCGGCGATTCGGGAAAAGATCACCGAGGACGACGAGACGGCAGCCACCAGCGCGCCGTTGGCCGCCCCCATCGACGACAGCGCTCGCACCGACAAGCCCTGACCTGACTGGTGTGGGTACGCTGCGCGACCGGCCCCCACCGCAGGCGCCGATGACGGCGCTGGCACAGTGTGGACCGCGGCAGGCTGCCGGTGATGGCGCCCGGCGCAGTGAGCTGTTAACGAGGAGAACCACCCACCGTGGCACCACCGGCCGTGCACTTCCGCCCCTGGCGCAACTTGGCGATCTTCGCTGGAATCGTCGCTGTCTTGTACTCGCTGGTCTTCTTCACCGGCGGTGGGGATCCAACTCCCAAACTGGGCATCGACCTCCAGGGCGGCACCAGGGTAACCCTCACTGCCCGCACCGTCGACGGCCGCCCGCCGTCGCGGGAATCGTTGGATCAAGCTCGTCAGATTATCGAGCAGCGGGTCAACGGCATCGGGGTGAGCGGGGCAGAGGTCGTCCTGGACGGAAACAACCTGATCATCACGGTCCCTGGTGAAAACGGCGATCAGGCCCGCAGCCTCGGCCAGACCGCCAAGCTGTACTTCCGGCCGGTAATCACCGAGGTGCCAGCCAGCCTCGCTGGACCGACACCCGGCGGTCAGGCTCCCAGCGATCAGAACCCGGGCAGCCAGGCTCCCAGCGGCCAGATACCACAGGGCAGCGAGCCGGCACCTCCTGACGCCTCCAATCAACCGCCGGCCACTGAGGGTGCACCAGCACCGGTTGCGCCGCAGCTGCTACAGCCCCCGCCGGACGAGCCGACTGCCGAGCCGACCCCCCCTCCGGCCCCGCCGGCGCCCGCCGCACCGTCGACCAGGCCGTCGCCCCCGGTCGGGGCCGCGCCGGCCGATTCGGCCGATCCCGAGGTCGCAGAGCAGATCCGGCAAGCCCGAGCGCGGCTGCAGAGCGAGGATCCGGCAGTGCAGCGGCAGGCGCTCGTGGCACTGAACTGTGCCGCCGCCAACCCCTTGCGCGGTAACGACGATCCGAACCTGCCACTGGTCACCTGTAACCAGGATCGCACCGCCAAGTATCTGCTGGGTCCCGCGTTCATGTCCGGGGAGCAGGTCTCCAACGCATCGTCGGGCTTGAACCCGGAGGGCACCGGTTATGAAGTTCGGCTGAACCTCACCCGCCAAGGCGAGGACATCTGGGCGCCGTACACCGCGAACCACGTTGGCGAGCAGGCCGCGTTCGTGCTGGACACCGAGGTGGTGTCGGCACCGCAGATCAACGGGCCGATCCCGCCCGGTCAGCAAACCAGCATCACCGGCAGCTTCACCCAGACCGAGGCCAAGAACCTGGCAGACGTGCTCAAGTACGGTTCATTGCCGCTGTCCTTCCAGTCCTCGGAGTCCGAGACCGTCTCGGCCACTCTCGGTCTCGCCTCATTGCGCGCCGGCCTGCTCGCTGGGGCAATCGGGCTGGCCGTGGTGTTCGTCTACTGCCTGTTCTACTACCGGGCGCTCGGGGTGTTGACGATCTTGTCCCTGGCGCTGTCCGGGCTGATCGTCTACGCCGTGCTGGTACTGCTCGGCCGATGGATCGGGTTCACCCTGGATCTGGCCGGCGTCGCTGGCTTCATCGTCGCGATCGGCATCACCGCGGACTCCTTCGTGATCTTCTTCGAGCGCCTCAAGGACGAGATCCGGGACGGTCGGACCTTCCGCTCCGCGGTGCCCCGGGCCTGGACCCGCTCCCGCCGCACCATTCTTTCGGCGGATGCGGTGAGTTTCCTGGCCGCCGCGGTGCTCTACGTCCTCGCGGTAGGCCAGGTCAAAGGTTTCGCCTTCACCCTCGGCATGTCGACGGTGCTGGACCTGGTGGTGGTCTTCCTGGTGACGCATCCGCTGGTGGCGATGGCGTCGCGATCCCGACTGTGGTCCCAACCGAATCTGTCCGGGCTTGGTGCCGCGCAGCGGGCCGGTGCGGCAAGTCGATCAGAGCTGGCGACCGCGGGGAAGGGGGCCTGAGATGGTCGGCACGCTGGGGCGCCTCTACAGCGGTACCGGTGCGTTCGACATCGTCGGGCGGCGGCGGATCTGGTACGTGATGTCCGGTGTGCTCGTCGTGGTCTGCCTGCTCAGCATCCTGCTGCGCGGCTTCAATCTCGGTATCGACTTCGAGGGCGGTACCCGGATACAGCTCCCAGCGCAGGGGGCGCGCGGCCCGATCAGCAGCGAGCAGGTCGAGCGGGCTTTCACCGACGCGGTGGGGCAGCCACCGCAGTCAGTGCAGATCGTCGGTACCGGTTCCGCAGCGAGCATCCTGATCCGCACTGATGCGCTGGATGCCCGAGCATCGTTCGAGGTCAAAAAGGCATTGTTTGACCAGCTACGTCCGCTTGGAAGCGACGGACGGCCCAACGAAGGCGCGATCAGCGACAGCGCGGTCAGCGCGACCTGGGGCGGCGAGATCAGCCAGCAGGCACTGATTGCCCTGCTGGTCTTCCTCGGCCTGGTGACCGTATTCCTGGCGGTGTACTTCGAGCCCCGGATGGCGCTGGCAGCGCTGGTCGCGCTGGTGCATGACGTGTTGGTGACCGCGGGGATCTACTCGCTGATCGGCTTCGAGGTGACGCCGGCGTCGGTCATCGGCCTGCTCACCATCCTCGGGTTCTCGTTGTACGACACAGTCGTGGTGTTCGACAAGGTCCAGGAGAACACCCGTGGTCTGCTCGGGTTAAGCCGACGAACCTACGGCGAGGCCGCCAACCTCGCGATCAACCAGACTCTGATGCGTTCGATCAACACCTCGTTGATCGCGGTACTTCCGGTACTGGGCCTGCTGGTGATCGGTGTCGGTTTGTTGGGCGTCGGAACGCTCAAGGACCTCGCACTGGTGCAGATGGTCGGCATCCTGGCCGGGGCGATGTCCTCGATCTTCTTGGCGACGCCGTTGATGGTCGACCTCACCATGCGACGGCCGGCCTACCGGCAACAAGCCGAGCGGGTGCTCCAGCGCCGGCAGAAGCTGGCCAGCAAAGCCAATCCCGAGCACGAGGACGAGGTCTCTCTGACGACCGGCCCACCAACCAGGACAGCGGACGGTATGGCGGCCGGCGTGCCGGCCCGGATCGGCAAGACCGCGCCCGCCGGGCGGCGACGTGGGAACCCAGCGGGCAAGAGTGGCAGACCGTCCGGCAAGGCCGGCAGATCGTCAGGTTCTTGACTCTGCACCGCTCAGATGACTCTGATCGCCCCGTCACTCGGAGTCCTATTCATTGCGCAGTGTAGTGCCTTGGTGACGTTGTGCCATCAGATTGTCACTTTCGCCGTCTATTTGGTGAGTTGTCGCTCTGAGTACTTGCCTCTGGCGCTCATTAGGGGAACGCTCAGTAGTCAAGCGCCGGATGTAGCTCCGGTGAGTGAGGGGCACGGGAGGGGGCACCGTGGGGGGCGACCAGGGAGGATCGGGGATGGCGGGGTGGTCCGTGCCGGGTGTGGTGCCTCTCCGAGAGGTGCACGAAGACCCGGCCGGCCGGCGGGT
>DASQVB010000167.1:0-8630 GCA_035640975.1 Pseudonocardiaceae bacterium | reverse complement strand
GACGCGGACGCGGGTGTGGTGCGCTTGCGGTGTCGTCCTGGCACGGACGGACACGGTGTCGTCTGGGTCCGGGGAGTTAAACCGCTATCGGTGACGAAACGACGAACGGGCTGTCACGGTCTGCGAGCGGTTCCGGATGTTAGCCGGGGAAGCGACTCACCTCCGCCACCACACACGTCGCCGAACCGGCCTTGCTCCTGATAGCCCGGTTCGTCGTGGTGCTCCCGCTGGCGCGGCTGCTGGATGTCCACATCGGGTGAATCCCCCGACGTCTCCGGAGGCTCCATCTGTCGAGAAGGTGGCCCTCAGCAAGCGCTGCCTGTACCGCCGGGCCGGTCAGTGCTGATCATCCCCTCACCCTGCGGGGCGTCAGTTCCTGGATCGGTATGTAATGCGCCGCGGCGACCGAGGCGATCCTGCATGCGTCCATGCCGGTGACCGAGAGCCCATGGCCAGGTTCGGTGAGCACCGTCGCGCCCATGCTGGTCAGTACCCTGCTCAGTCCGCCGCGGCGAGGCGAGCGCACGAATACGTCACGCCGGACCTGCTGGGGCAGTTCGCGTACCTCGATCATGCCGGTAATGTTGCCGCATGCTGGGTGCGCACACATCGGAGCGGAGTCCGGGGTTGGGTATCGGACCCTGGTCCGATACGACCCTGATCCGAGATCGCGGTTGCCCTTGCGGTGCGCAAGAGCGGCCAGTGCTCACCGCTGGAAAGTATGTGTGACCTCCTAGAGCTTCGGTTCGGCGCTGGTAGCGATCTCCAAGCGGCTGCCATGTGGGCTTGGTGTAGTTGACCACCCGAGTGCCGTCGAGACTGGCGTGAATCGCGTCCGGTAGGTGCGCGATCAGTGCGCCTTGGTGTTCTGGCGCGACCGTGAACACGTTGATCAGCGTGAGCGGGGTCGAGCCGGTCTGAATGACGGAGTCACGAGTCGCTACCGACTTCGTCGAGGAGCGTAGGCAGCTCCGAGCCGACCTACTCCGAACACGTACGCTCACCGGTAATTGGGCGGTGACAAGCTTGGATGCCCGCAGCGCCGCGGGCAGTCGAGCGCCGGCTTCTGAGCCGAGACAAGGAGTGACGTGTCAGCCACTGAGCACGCACGAGACCTGGCGTTGACCGCGGCGAACGCTGCGGCGGGCAAAAAAGCGCACAACATCACCCTGCTTGACGTGTCCGACCAGCTAGTGATCACGGATTGTTTTGTGATCGCTTCGGCGCCCAACGAACGCCAGGTCCAGGCCATCGTGGACGCGGTCGAGGAGAAGATGGCCGCCGCCGGGACCAAGCCGGTGCGCCGCGAGGGGACTCGCGAAGGGCGCTGGGTGCTGCTGGATTTCGTGGACGTCGTCGTGCACGTGCAGCATGTCGAGGAGCGCTCCTTCTACGGCCTTGAGCGGCTGTGGAAGGACTGCCCGACGATCCCGTTCGAAGCCGATCCTCCAGCCGGGCCCGATGAGGTGGACGAGTCGGTGTGACCCTGACAAGGCTTGTGCTCTGGCGGCACGGCGAGACTGACTACAACGCGGCGCTGCGGATGCAGGGTCAGCTTGACTCCCAGCTCACCGCTACCGGACTCGGCCAGGCTCGTCGGGCGGCCCGGCTGCTCGCGGAGCTGACACCGGACGTGCTGGTGACCTCCGATCTGTCCCGTGCCGGGGATACCGCAGCGGTACTCGCCGCCGAGACCGGGATGCCGCTTCGGGTTGACAAGCGGCTGCGTGAGACCAACCTCGGGACGTGGCAGGGCCTGACGCATGCCGAGGTGGAGGCACGGTGCCCGGGCGGCATCCAGACCTGGCGGGGCAACCCGGAATGGGCCCCGCCGGGTGGTGAGACCCGGGTAGAGGTGGCCGGCCGGGCCGCGCACGTGGTCTCCGAACTCGACGCGGATGGCCACGGCAGCGCGGTGCTCTGTACCCACGGCGGGCTGATCGCTGGTCTGACGCCACTGCTACTCGGCCTGCCGGTGTCAGGCTGGTCGGTGTTCGGGGGAATCAGCAACTGTCACTGGACGGTGCTTCTCCGCCACGGCTCGGGCTGGCGGCTGTTTTCGTACAACACCGCCGCGCCGGTCTGAGCGACCTTCAGGTGCCCACGCAGGTAGCTTCGCTGCTGGACCGCTGACTGACCCTACGCTGATGATCGTGCCCGTTGCCGTCGTCACCGACTCAACCGCTTATCTCCCGGACGGGCTCGCCCAGCGCCATGGTATCCGCGAGGTTCCGCTGCATGTCATGGTCAACGGCCGCCACCAGTTGGACGGCCTGCAGCTGGAGCCGGCCGAGTTGGTGGAGGCTCTGACGCGACGGGCCACGGTGCGCACCTCTCGCCCGACTCCGGGAGAGTTCGAAGCGGTGTACGTGGACGCTCTCCGGGCCGGTGCCGACACCGTCGTGTCGGTGCATCTGTCCCGTGCATTGTCCGGCACCTGGGAGTCTGCCCGGTTGGCCGCCGAGCAGATCGGTGCGCAACGCGTCCGGGTGGTCGACTCCCGCTCCACCGGCATGGGCTTGGGTTTCGCCGCTCTCGCTGCGGCTGCCGTCGCCGCGACCGGTGCCGATCAGGACACCGTGTACGACACTGCTGAGCGGATCAGCGCTCGCACCCGGACCTTCTTTTCGGTGGACACCCTGGAGTACCTGCGCCGTGGCGGCAGGATCAGCCAGGCGGCCGCGCTGCTGGGCAGCGCGTTGGCCGTCAAGCCGCTGCTGCACGTCGACTCGGGACGGGTTGTGCAACTGGAAAAGGTTCGCACCACCACTCGTGCGCGGGGTCGGCTGGTCGAGCTGGTGGTGCAGGCAGCCGGTGCGGAGCCGTTGGACCTTGCGGTACATCACCTCGGTGCCGCCGACCGCGCGATGGACCTGGTCGAGCAACTGCGCGCGCGGCTGCCGGCACTGACCGGATGCCTGGTCTCCGAGGTCGGGGCGGCGATCGGCGCGCATGCCGGGCCAGGGATGCTCGGCGTGGTGGCCCTGCCCGGCGGTCTGAAGGCACAGCTGGCCGATGGCTGACACCGACTTATCCCCAGCCGACCTGTTGTCCACAGCTCACGGCTGCAGCTAGTGAGGCGAGTAGCCGAGCCGTCCTAGCGTCGCCTCGTGGCTTCGCTTCCCCGCTTCCCGTCCACCGCCGCCGACGACCCGCAGGGCGCCCGAACGCGGCTTATGGCGCTGCGCGTGCCCGCCGAGCCCGACGACAAGCAACCGCCCGAGGCGGTTGTTGCCGACGAGCTGCCCCAGACCGCCCCGAGCGACCGGACCGGCACACCTGTCACATCGCGAGGAGGTCGGCTGGTCCGGCGCTGGGTGCCGGATCCACTGCGAGACGCCCGGTGGGAACCAGGACGACCAGGTGCGCTCGCCGTGTCGCTGGTCGCGGCACTGGCGGCGGTGATCGCCGCGGTCGGGGTGTGGCGGGAGCGCCCGGTGCCGGAGCCAATCCCGGCCCTGCCGCTGGTCACCACTGACACGGCGCTGGGCCCATCGCCGCCAGCCCTGCCGGCCGCCCCTGAGGTAGTGGTCAGTGTGGCGGGTCGGGTGCCGCGGCCGGGGCTGATCCGGTTACCCGACGGCACTCGGGTAGCTGACGCACTGGCCGCGGCGGGCGGGCCACTGCCGGACACCGATCTGATGGGCTTGAACATCGCTCGCCGGCTGTCCGACGGCGAGCAGATCCTGATCGGTGTGGCGCCGCCACCGGGACAGCCTCCAGACGGTGCCGCGCCGAGCACCCCGTCCGGTGCGTCCGGGAAGGTCGACCTCAACACGGCGACCCTGCAGCAACTCGACGTGCTGCCCGGGGTCGGCCCGGTTACCGCCCAGCGCATTCTCGACTGGCGGGCCACGCACGGCCGCTTCAACTCGGTGGACCAGCTTCGCGAGGTGACCGGGATTGGGCAGGCGCGGTTGGCCCGGCTCAAGGATCTGGTGCGGGTATGACCCCCGCCGACGCACTTCTTCCCGCGGAGGCGGCGTTGTGACCGACGCACCTCCTGCCCCAGCGCAGCATGACCTACGCCTCGTGCCCGCCGCGCTGGCCAGCTGGGTCGTGGTGCTCACCGGGTTGCACCTGGGGTCGGTGGCCGCGGCTACATTGGGCGTGGGGGCCTTGCTGGCTGCAGGTGCTGCCGTGCTGCGCGGACGCTCGCCGGCACTGCTGGCAGTGGGCGGGGCGGCCGCGTCTCTGGCCCTCGTGGTGGGCGTGCAGGCGTGGCAGGTTGAGCGCCATCCGGTGCGGGCCGGGGCGCAAGGCGGCTTGGCCGCGACAGTGTTGGTGCAGTTGCGCGACGACCCGCAGGCCGTCAACTCCTCGGGTTACGGCGGTCGGCGACCGCAGCCGCAGCGGATGGTCATCCGCGCGGAACTCGAGGCGGCAGAGTTGGCCGGGCGCCAATGGCGGACTGGCGGTCGGGTAGTTCTGCTGGCCCCGGCGCAGGGCTGGACTGACCTGCTGCCCGGTCAGCGAGTGCGGGCCACCGGGCTGCTTACCGTACCCAACCGATCCGACCTGACGGTGGCCGTGCTGCGGGTGCGAGGTCAGCCGGAAGTGTTGGCAACGCCCACCGCAGTCCAACGGGTTGCCGAGCGGCTGCGGTCCGGGTTGCGGGTGGCGGCCGGAGTCCTCGATCCGGAACCGGCCGGGCTGCTGCCCGCTCTGGTGGTGGGGGATACGTCAACAATGGTGCCCACAGTCGAAGATGAATTTCGCGCCGCCGGTCTGGCGCATTTGACTGCCGTCTCCGGCGCCAACGTGGCGATCTTGTGTGGGGCCGTTCTGGGGTTGGCCCGGCTCGCTCGCGCCGGACCGCGGACCGCGGCCGTCCTCGCCGGGCTGGTCCTGGTCGGATTCGTGGTGCTGTGCCGGCCCTCGCCGAGTGTGTTGCGCGCCGCCGCGATGGGCGCCGTCGCCCTGGTGGCGCTGATGTTCGGCCGCCGCCGCTCGGCGGTTCCCGCGTTGTGCGCCGCGGTGCTCGTCTTGCTACTGGTCGATCCGGCGTTAGGGGGTGACCCGGGTTTCGCGCTATCCGTTCTGGCCACCGGTGCGCTGGTGCTGCTCGCGCCTGGTTGGGCGGCCGTCCTGCGCCGTCACGGAGTGCCGCCGGGGATCGCCGAGGCACTTGCGGTGCCCGCTGCCGCCCATGTGGTCACCGCGCCGGTGGTCGCGGGCTTATCCGGGCAGGTCAGCCTGGTGGCGGTGTTGGCCAACCTACTGGCCGCCCCGGCGGTCGCACCGGCGACCGTGCTCGGCGTGCTGGCCGTGGGGATCGGGCCGTTGCACCCGGGCGCAGCCGTCGCCGTAGTGCAGGTTGCAGGCCCGGTGGTGGGCTGGCTGGTGAGTGTGGGCCACCATGGGGCTGCTGTCCCCGACGGGGTGATGCAGTGGCCAGCAGGAGCCTCCGGTGCACTGCTGTTGGCGTTGCTCGTCGGTGCGGCGTTGTTCGCGATGCGGGCACATCGGCTGCGGGTACTCGTGGCGGCCGGGCTGGTCGGCGCCCTGCTTGTGCTGGTGCCGACGCGGTATGTGACACCGGGCTGGCCGGCGACCGGCTGGGTGGTGGCGGCATGCGACGTCGGCCAGGGCGATGCGGTGGTGCTGGCCACCGCAGAGCCCGATCGGGCGGTGCTGGTCGACGCCGGAGCCGACCCAGGACCGGTGTCGGCTTGTCTGGACCGGTTAGGGATCCGGCGGCTCGCCCTCGTCGTGATCAGCCACCTGCACGCTGATCACGTCGGTGGACTGGTCGGCGCGCTGCGGGGACGGGCTGTCAGCGCGATCGCGCTCGGCCCTGGACGCAGCCCGCCGTGGGCGTTCGCCGAGGTGTTGCGGGCCGCTGCGGTGGCTCACGTGCCGGTGGTCGCGGTGACTGCCGGACAGCGGCTGTCCTGGCCCGGGCTGGTGCTCGACGTGCTAGCTCCACTGCGCGCCGCGCCAGTGGTGGGGGACTCCGAGGCCGAGGTCGATGGCACCGTGGTGAACAACGCCTCGGTCGTCCTGAGGGCGACCACCCCTGCTGGGCGGGTGCTGCTGACCGGAGATGTGGAGCTCGATGCTCAAGCGGAGCTCCTGGCCGCCAGGACCGATCTGCGGGCCGACGTGCTCAAGGTTCCGCACCACGGCTCACGCTATGCCGCCAAGGAGTTCTTCGCAGCGGTAGCACCGCGAGTTTCGATCGTGAGCGTGGGAGCACACAACCGTTACGGTCATCCGAGCCGGCATGTACTCGATGCGCTGGCACGCACAGGATCTCGAGTGGTGCGCACTGACCTCAACGGCGACGTCTTAGTAGCCGCGGGTGGGACCGGTCCTGAGGTGGTCATGCGCGGAGCGGCGCAACGACCTCCTTAATGCGAGGCGAGCTGGCGCACGCACCTATCGCCGGGTTGAGGGCATGCGCCAAGGTCCGTCTTGAACAGCTTGTGATCCGTCTACGTAACAGTGTCGGCTCTGGGGAATACGCACAATTACGTATGTCGCGGCACGGAGTGCAGATGCTCTCATGAGTTGCACAGCAAATTTGGAGATCAACAACAGGGGAGTCGAGCCATGGGAGCACCAGACACGACAGCAGAGAACACGGCCGTAGAAGCATCCGCCGCTACAGCTGTAGGTCCCGACGTGCTGTCAGTCGGAGATTCTCACATCTGCTCTGGCATTGAGCCGATGATCATTCCGGGCAACAACAAGCATATACGTGATGTAGGGATCCGCCTGCCTGTCCAATTCATCGATCGCCCGGCAGTTATTGCGGTGTGTCATGCGACTGAGGGTCCTGCAGCAGCCGGCCTCGGCTACGTGGTCTATCAGATCGGTGTCGCCCGGCAGGGGCTCACGCATACCTTTGTTCGAATAAGCGCCGCTAACCCCACAGCAGGTCAGCAAATCGACGGCCTCTTCGTGTGCAACTACGTCGTGATCGGCAAAGCCAAGACGTAGCAGGCGCTTGTCGCGATTGTTCCCGCAGCTGCCAGTGGCTCGGGATATAGGGGGTACCGAGAGACCGCCGGAGAGATTCTTACAGTGAGTTTTTCCGACGGCTCCGGTTCCCTACTATGCCGCGTCTTCAACCTTCAAGGGCCTCGCGGACAGCCTTGGTGCTCGGCGGCACGGTGGCTCGCGGTCCAAGGTGATCCTGCACCGCGTCCAATGTCTTGAGCCCATCACCGGTAATGAGCAGGACGGTTTCGGCGTCGGGGTCCATACACCCGTTTTCGACCAGCTTCTTCGCACAGGCCACCGTCACCCCGCCGGCGGTTTCAGCGAAAATACCCTCGGTACGGGCCAGCAGCCGGATGCCCTCGACCACCTCTGCGTCGGTGACGTCCTCAATGGCGCCATTGGTGCGTCGGACGACATCCAAGACATACGGGCCGTCGGCGGGTGCGCCGATCGCCAACGAACGGGCGATGGTGTCTGGTCGGACCGGCTGGACCACGTCGTGGCCGGCTTTGAAGGCCGCGGAGACCGGTGAACAGCCAGTGGCCTGAGCTCCGAACACCCGGTAGCGCTTCGGCTCCACCAGGCCCAGCTCGGTGAATTCACGAAAGCCTTTGTCCACTTTGGTCAGCTGTGAACCGGACGCGATCGGTACCACGATCTGATCAGGCAGCCGCCAGCCAAGCTGCTCGACGACCTCGTAACCCAGTGTCTTGGAACCTTCGGCGTAGTAAGGGCGGACGTTGACGTTGACGAAGGCCCAGTCCTCGTGTTCGGCGGCGAGCTCAGTGGCCAGCCGGTTGACGTCGTCGTAAGTGCCGTCCACTGCGATCAGCGCGCCGTCGTAGACCGCGGTAGTGAGCACTTTGGCCCGCTCCAGCGAGGACGGGATGAGCACCACCGACTCCCACCCGGCTCGGGCGGCCGCAGCGGCCACCGCGTTGGCCAGGTTGCCGGTCGACGGGCAGGCCAACACACGAAAGCCCAGCTGTCGAGCGGCGGCCAGGGCCACCGCCACCACGCGGTCCTTGAACGAGTGTGTCGGGTTACCGGTGTCGTCCTTGACCCACAGCCGGCGGATCCCCAGTGCGTCGGCCAGCCGGTCGGCGCGGATCAGCCGGGTCAGGCCGGGCTGCATGTTCGGATATTCGTCAACGTCGTTCGGTACCGGCAGCAGGCCCCGGTAGCGCCAGATCGATGGAGGCCCGGCTTCGATCTCCTTATGGGTCACAGAGCCGAAGTCATAGCCAACTTCCAGCGGACCGAAACACTCAGCACAGGCGAACTCTGCCGCCAGCGGCGTACTGGATCCGCATTCTCGGCACACCAGGTGGCGCGCGGAGCCGAGGTCCAGGGCAGTCCGGGTGTCTAGCGTGCCAGTCATCGCGAGATCTATCCTCATCTCTCCCGCACGGCGGGTCGGAATTGGCACCGTGATCGCCAACGATCTCGCGGTGTGAAGACATGCGCGTCAGCTAGCGTCGGTTGCCGGGGCTTCGTCGGGCCGATCCCTCTGCCCCTCTGGATGAGCGGTATTCGGTTGTGCTCTCACCGTACGTCAGTCGGTACCGCGCGCCCAGCTAAGTCCACCATGCGGGAGCTCGGATCGGATCGTGCTTCGATGCAAGGATAGGCGCCGTGAGCCCCCCAACTGTGACGTCCGCACCGCTGCACCTGGTCCTCGG
>DASQVB010000166.1:0-9257 GCA_035640975.1 Pseudonocardiaceae bacterium | reverse complement strand
TTGCTCCAAAATAGTGCTTACTAAGTCGGGAGATTACGTCCATCGCAGGAACTCTCGCTAAGCTGAACGCGGACTCGGTTGTGAATCGCCGCAGCAGCGTCAGCGGGGTGTACTTCGGCGGTGTTCACCGAGATATCAGCTTCTGGCAGGGGCTCCGTTCGATCCCACGCCCGCAGCCGAGCCGCCGTGTCACCTGTGCCACGCTTGGTGATCCGCCTGACAGCGACGTCGCGGGGACACCACAGCCACGCGGTCACCCACTGCGTTGCCAGGGCGCCGGTTACGGCTTTCACGGCCTCGGCTTGCCCCAAGTGCGCGGACACCCGCTAACTGCCGTTGAGTACCGGACGCAGTCGGACGTATCAACAACGGCTCCTGTCCTGTTACCGCAGGTCAGAAGCCGTTTTAGCTGGTCGGCGGATGGCGCCCCCGGCAGGATTCGAACCTGCGCTCCCGCCTCCGGAGGGCGGTGCTCTATCCCCTGAGCTACGGGGGCATGCCGATCGTTGAACGCCGCAGAGCCTACCGCACCGATCGCCCACGCCTTGCGGGCAGCGGTGCTCAGGTCGGCGGCGGTAGCGGTTGTGCTCCTCGCTGGGTGATCAAATCGGCCATGTACTTGCTTTCCGCCCCCTGCGAGATGACGATCTTATCAGCGAGGTTTCGCACCTGAGCCGTCTCCGCATGCTCCGCGGCGTAGGTGGCCATCGGCACCCCGCCTTGGTGGTGTCGCAGCATTAGCTGCAGGAACAGCACGTCGAACTGGACGCCGCTGGCCGCACGCAGCTGCTCCAGATCAGCCGGCGACGCCATTCCCGGCATCGTCGCCACCCCGTCGGTGCCGTGCCCGCTGCCATGCGTCATCCCAGGCATCGAGAAGGCGGGCATCCAGGTCATGTGCCGGCCAGGAGGCAACGGCGCGGCGTTCCACAGGCTCAGCCAGCCCTGCATCCGGCCGATCTGCTCGAGCTGGCTGGTCTCGATGTCGAAAGCGAGCGATTGGATCACGAGATCAGTGCTGCGGTCCCGGGCCATGCCCGCCATCAATACCGCCTGACGATGGTGCACCGACATGTCCTGGGCGAAGCCGATATCCACCGGGTCGCCTTCAGCACCAACCCCAGCTCCGACCCCGCGCTGCATCAACATGCCCAGCGCTGCCCCGAGCAGCAGCACGACGAGCACCGCAGCGCCGAACGCGCCCAGGCGACTCCAGCTCGCGCCAGACCGCTTCTCGCCGGCCAAAGCTTCAGTGCTTTGCGGACTCCCGCTGCCCGAGCTGGCCTCGGTGGTTGTTTGCGCCACGGCGTAGGTCACCCACCCGCGGGCGGGGCCGGGGGTGCTTGCTCACCTGAGCCCCCCTGCTGCCCTGCGAAGTCCATCGGGATAGCGTCCGGGCCGGGCGGCGTTGCGACGAAGGGCGGCGGCTGCGCCGGATCGAACCGGCCAGTAAAGACGTCGCAGCTGGCGCCGATCTCGGGGTAGGCGTACTGGTTGAGCCGTAGCGACTGGATGAACTGACCGATTCGCTCGTCGGCGGGGTCCGTGAGCTTGAGCTGGTGACCCCAGGACTGCAGGGAGATCGGCGAGTTCAGGCCTGGGTAAGGCGAGAGCATGATGTAGCTTTCGCCCTGCACCCGGTCCCGCAGCGATTGCAGCGCTGGGCCGGTGATCTGGTCCGGGTTGTAGGCGATCCAGACCGCGCCGTGCTCAAGGGCATGGACCATGTTCTCGTTACGCACCGCAGTCTCGTAGACGACGCCGTTGCAGGCCGCCCACGTTGCGTCATGCGGACCGCCGAACGGGGGGCTCTGGTTATAGGCGACCCGCTTGTCGGGACCGATGTGCCCTCGGTTGGCCTCGCCGTAGTTCTGCGTGACGACGCCCTCGATCTGGGTCGACGGGTCCTTATTGTCCGCGGTGGGAGTGAAGGCGCGCCGGTCTTCGTACCGGGTGAACAGGTAGCCGAAGATGCCGACGGCGAACAACAGCACGACGAGGACCGCGGCCACCATGCCCCACGGTTTGGGCTTGGTCGACGTCACGACTGAACGGGCGTTGCGCACCGCCTTGCTGCTCTTACCACTAGGCATGCCCTGCCTGGCCCCCTCCCGTTGATCCGCGTACGGCGGTCAGTCTAGGGATCCATCGCTGGGGCCGTCCGACCGGTTCGGCGACCAGGCCGGCGGCTCCCTAGACTCCGAGAGGTGACTCCCGCTGCGCTCGCCGAGCTGGTCCGGTCCGTCGCTCACGACGTGCTGACCGGCCGCGGTCTTGACCCCGCCGTGCTCCCAGCCACGGTGACCGTCGAGCGCCCGCGCGATCCCGAGCACGGCGATTACGCCACCAACCTGGCGTTACAGACCGGTAAGAAAGCCGGAGTGGCACCTCGGGAACTCGGTGGATGGCTGGCTGAGGCGCTGGCGCAGCATCCCGGGGTGCGCTCGGCCGAGGTCGCCGGTCCCGGCTTTCTCAACCTGCGGTTGGCAGCCGACGCCCAGGGCGAGATCGTCGCACAGGTATTCGCTGCCGCGGCGCGTTTCGGCGCTGGGCAGGACCTGGCCGGCCGTCGGGTGAACCTCGAATTCGTCTCGGCCAATCCCACCGGTCCGCTGCACCTGGGCGCCACCCGCTGGGCGGCGGTCGGCGACGCGCTGGGCCGGATCCTTGCCTTCGCGGGCGCCGCGGTAACCCGGGAGTACTACTTCAACGATGCCGGCGCGCAGATCGACCGATTCGTCGCCTCGCTGGTGGCGGCCGTAAGCGGGCACCCCATCCCGGCCGACGGTTACCACGGCGACTACATCGACGACATCGCCGCCGAGGTGGTGCGCCGCGAACCCGGTGCGCTGCAGGCACCTGACCGCGACGAGGTGTTCCGCCGGATCGGCGTCGGCCTGATGTTCGACACGATCAAGCGCTCGCTGCACGAGTTCGGCACCGACTTCGACGTGTGGTTCCACGAGCAGTCTTTGCACGACTCCGGAGCGGTCGATGCAGCCGTTGCCCGGCTCAAGGACTCCGGGGCGCTGTATTTCACCGACAGCGCCTGGTGGCTGCGCTCCTCGGAGTACGGCGACGACAAGGACCGCCCAGTCATCAAGAGCGACGGAGCGCCCGCTTACATCGCCGGGGACATCGCCTACTACCTGGACAAACGAGGCCGCGGGTTCGACCTGTGTGTTTACCTGCTCGGCGCCGACCATCACGGCTACATCGGCAGGCTCAAGGCGGTCGCCGCCGCACTGGGTGACGACCCTGCCACCGTTGAAGTGCTCATCGGGCAACTGGTGAACCTGGTGCGCGAAGGAACCGCAGTGCGGATGAGCAAGCGCGCGGGCACCGTGGTGACGATGGAGGATTTCGTCGAAGCGGTCGGGGTGGACGCCGCGCGCTATGCGCTGATTCGATCGTCGTATGCCTCGCCGATCGACATCGATCTCGATCTGTGGTCCAAGCGCACCAACGACAACCCGGTGTTCTACGTGCAGTACGCGCATGCCCGGCTGGCATCTCTGGCTCGCAACGCGGCCGATCTCGGAATCTCCTCCCAAGACGCCCAGCTTGGGTTGCTGGGCCACGAGCGGGAGGGCGAGTTGATCCGCACGCTGGGAGAGTTCCCGCGCATCGTGACCTCGGCCGCGCAGCTGCGAGAGCCGCACCGGGTGGCCCGCTACCTGGAACAGCTGGCCGGCGCGTACCACCGGTTCTACGACACCTGCCGGGTCCTTCCGCTGGGCGACGAGCAGCCAGGCCCGCGTCACGCTGCCCGGCTGGCGCTGAGTGAGGCGACCCGGCAAGTGCTGGCCAACGGCCTTGGCTTGCTGGGCGTGAGCGCACCGGAGCGGATGTGAGGGCCCACCCCGCCGGGCCCCGGCACGCCGACGTGCTGGCCCGGTCCTCGACCGCAGGCCCGTGCCCAGCAGGGCCCGCCGAGCTGCATGCGCTGCATCCGGCGGTATGGCCGCGCGGGGCGCACCGCGGCGGCGACGGCGCGGTACGCCTGGCCGGGGTGGAGGTCGGCGAGCTCGCGGAGACTTATGGCACTCCGCTGTTCGTGGTCGACGAGGCGGACTTCCGGGCCCGTTGCGCCGAGCATGTGGCCGCCTTCGGCGCTGCGCAGCGGGTGCACTACGCGGCCAAGGCCTTTCTGTGCTCCGAGATCGCTCGCTGGGTCGCTGAGCAGGGCATGAGTCTGGACGTGTGCACCGGCACCGAGCTCGCGCTGGCCCTGCACGCCGGCTTCCCCGCGCATCGGATCGCGATGCACGGCAATAACAAGTCCACCGGTGAGCTCACCGCCGCCGTGGCGGCCGGAGTCGGTGCGGTGGTCCTCGATTCCTTCCTGGAGATCGCCCGTCTGGACGACGTCGCTCGCCGGCACGGCGTGGTGGCGCCAGTGCTGATCCGGGCGACTGTCGGGGTCGAGGCGCACACTCACGAATTCATCGCCACCGCGCACGAAGACCAGAAGTTCGGGTTCTCGCTGGCTGCCGGAGACGCCGCCGAGGCTGTCCGTCGAGTGCTCAAGTCCGACGGGCTGCGACTGGTGGGTCTGCACAGCCACATCGGCTCGCAGATCTTCGACTCCGACGGTTTCGAGCTCGCGGCGCACCGGTTGGTCGGTCTGCTCGAGGCGATCCGGGATGAGCACGGTCCCGACGCCGTCTCCGACATCTCCACCCTGGATCTCGGTGGTGGACTGGGGATCGCCTACACCGCAGACGACGATCCGCCGCCACCGGCGGCACTGGCCGCACACCTGCGGGCGGTCGTGGACGCCCAGTGCCAAGCGGCCGGCATGCCGACCCCGGAGCTGGCCGTCGAGCCGGGCCGGGCGATCGTCGGGCCGGGCACGGTGACCCTGTACGAGGTCGGCACCCTCAAAGATGTCACGTTGGCGGCATCAACACAGCGGCGCTACGTCTCGGTGGATGGCGGGATGAGCGACAACGTGCGCACCGCACTGTACGACGCGAGCTACGACTGCCGGTTGGTGTCGCGCCGCTCCGAGGCGGAGCCCACACTGTCCCGGGTGGTCGGCAAGCACTGCGAGTCCGGTGACGTGGTGGTCCGGGATTGCTGGTTGCCCGATGATCTGGCGCCGGGTGATCTGGTGGCTGTTGCGTGCACTGGCGCGTACTGCTACTCCATGTCCAGCCGGTACAACCTCGTGCCGCGCCCCGCGGTGGTTGCGGTACGCAATGGTGCGCACCGGTTACTGCTGCGCCGCGAGACGATGGCGGATCTGCTGTCCTTGGAGATGGAGGGCGCGTTCACGTGACGCTGCGGGTGACGGCTGACCCATCCTGGCCCGGCGTGATCGAGGCCTATCCGGATCGGATCCGGGTCCTTCCGGGCTGCCGGGTGGTGACCTTGCAGGAGGGCGGCACCCCGCTGGTGCCTGCTCCCACGCTGTCGGAGTGCACCGGCTGCGAGGTATTGCTCAAGGTCGAGGGCGCCAACCCCACCGGCTCCTTCAAGGACCGCGGGATGACCCTTGCGGTGACGGAAGCGCTGGCCCGCGGTGCGGAGGCGGTGCTGTGCGCCTCGACCGGCAATACTGCCGCCTCTGCCGCCGCCTACGCGGCACGGGCCGGGATACCCAGCGCCGTGCTGGTGCCCCGCGGCAAGATCGCGTTGGGCAAGCTGGCGCAGGCCACCGCCTACGGTGCGCGGATCCTAGCCGTGGACGGCAACTTCGACGACTGCTTGGAGCTGGCCCGCAAGACCGCCGCCAGCTACCCGGTGACTGCGCTGGTGAACTCGGTGAACCCGGTGCGCCTGCAGGGGCAGAAGAGCGCGGCTTTCGAGATCTGCGATGTGTTGGGGCGCGCCCCGGACGTGCATTGCCTGCCGGTGGGCAACGCCGGCAACATCACGGCCTACTGGATGGGATACACGGAGTACCATGGCGACGCCTTGGTGCCCGACCGGCCGCGGATGTTCGGGTTCCAGGCGGCCGGTGCCGCCCCACTGGTGCACGGCGCGCCGGTGGCACATCCAGACACCATCGCCACCGCCATCCGGATCGGGAGCCCCGCCTCCTGGAGCGGCGCGACGCGGGCCCGGGACGAATCCGGAGGATTGTTCGAGGCGGTCACCGACGACCAGATCCTCGCTGCCTACCGGCTACTGGCCGGGCAGGAGGGTGTATTCGTCGAACCGTCCTCGGCCACCTCGGTGGCGGGACTGCTGCAAGTCGCCGACGATGGGCGGTTGCCCCGGGAGTCGCTGGTGGTGTGCACCGTGACCGGGCACGGACTCAAGGATCCCGACACCGCGCTGCGCGGCGTTCCCGAGCCTGAGCCCATGCCGGTCGATCCGGCCGCAGTGGCCGCCGCGCTGGATCTTTTGTGAGCCGTTCGATGGTACGGGTACGGGTACCGGCTTCCACCGCCAACCTCGGACCGGGATTCGATGCACTCGGCCTGGCACTGGCCCTCTACGACGAGGCCGAGGTGGCCCTGGCGCCGTCCGGTCTGCGGGTCGAGGTCCACGGCGAGGGCGCCGGGCAAGTGCCGACCGACGAGAAGCACCTGGTGGTGCGTGCGCTGCAAGCCGCGTGCGCGCGGTGCGGTTACCGGGCCGACGGCTTGGTGCTGCGCTGTCACAACCGCATCCCGCATTCCCGGGGACTGGGTTCCTCAGCCGCGGCTGCCGTCGCCGGGGTGCTGGCCGGTTACGCGCTGGCGGGAATGCAGCCCGACGAGGCGGCGTTAGACCTGGCGGCTGGGTTTGATGGGCATGCCGACAATGCCGGGGCTAGCCTGCTCGGCGGCTTGGTGATCTCTTGGCGTGACCCGCAGGGTTTCCGGGCCGCTCGTCTGGAGCCGCATCCGGATCTCGCCCCAGTCTTACTGATACCGGAGCTGACATCCTCGACCGAGAAAACCCGCGGGCTGCTGCCCGCCAAGGTGGCGCATACCGACGCGGCGTTCACCGCTGGACGCGCTGCGCTGGCCGTGCACGCGTTGACCGCGGCACCGCACCTGCTGCTGGCCGCTACCGAGGACCGACTGCATCAGACCTACCGCCGTGCGGCCTATCCGGCGACGGGGCGGTTGGTGGACACCTTGCGCGCGGCCGGCGTGCCCGCCGCGGTCTCGGGCGCGGGGCCAGCGGTGCTCGCGTTGCCTGGCCGAGACCAGCTACCGGCTGTGGTGGACACCAGCGGCTTCACCTGCTTGCAGCTCGAGGTGGCTCGCGACGGTGCCACCGTCGAGTGGAAGTGATCCACCTATCCGCGGGCGTGTTGTTGCCGCAGCGGCGCTGTACCGTTAGTCTCGGAGGCGTTCAGACACCGTGTGCATGGGCGCCGGTGCCCAGTTCGGGGCCCTCTCACCCGGGCAATTATCTCCCGCCCTCCGGTTACACCGCAGCGGGAAGGCTGGCACCCACACCCCTGCCGCAGTTGAACATGTCCCGTGCCGGTCGGCTCGACACCGATGTCTTGGTGCGAAGAGCCCCCGCACCGGACCACGCGCCGTCCGCATACCGCCGGACGGCGAACAGGCTGGCCCGAGCTGCGTCTCGGGTCGGTTAGGAAGGACCTGTGTGAGCGACATTAATCTGTTGGGCAGCGATGTTCCCGCTGCGACGTCTGCGGACGAGCGGCCAGCTGACCACGCTGCATCGACTGCTACGGCTGTATCTTCTGAGACCTCTTCGGACAACGGAACTGCTCCGCGTCGACGTGGTGGGTTGTCCGGGATGGTGCTGGCCGACCTGCGTAAGCTCGCCGGTCAGCTGGGGATCTCCAACACCACCGGGCTCCGCAAGAACGACTTGATCTCCGCGATCAAGGAGCGCCAGGGCGCTGTTCCTCGGCAGCGGCACGCTGACGCCGATCAGCTTCCGCTGGAAAGCCCGGTGTCCCCTGCGCCGCGGGAGGAGGCCACTGCATCTCAAGCGGTGGTCCAGACTGAGACCCAGATCGGAGCCCCAAGTGCGACCCAGGTAGGGGAGCAGCAGGTCGCCCCGCCCGCGCCGCTGACCGGTGACCGGGATCAGCAAGACCGGGGGGACCAACTAGACAGGGGAGGTCAGCAGGAGCGAGACAGCGACGGTACGGACCGATCCCGCAACCGGCGTCGCCGTCCCGTCCGCGCCGGTGAGGGCTCGCGCTCCCCGAGCGATCAGGCCCCCAGCGATCAGCCCCGCCCCGATCAGACTCGGACCGATCAGACTCGGACCGATCAGACCCCGGGTGTCCAGAGTCCGGGTGGTCCGAATGGCGCCCGCGACGACGATGACGACGGTCGTCGGCGTGGCCGGCGCTTCCGCGACCGCAACCGCCGCAACCGAAATGATCGCACTGACCGCACTGACCGAAGCAGCAACGACCGGCGCGACGGGGGCGAGCTGGAGGTCCGTGAGGACGACGTGCTGCTGCCAGTCGCCGGAATCCTCGACGTGCTGGACAACTACGCGTTCGTCCGTACCTCGGGATACCTGTCCGGACCCAACGACGTGTATGTGTCACTGTCGCTGGTCCGCAAGCACTGGCTGCGGCGCGGTGATGCGATCACCGGAGCGGTGCGCCAGCCTCGTGACGGTGAGCAACAGCGGCAGAAGTTCAACCCTCTGGTGCGGGTCGACACCATCAATGGCCTGGATGTCGAGCAGGCCAGGCAGCGCCCGGAGTTCACCAAACTGACCCCGCTGTACCCCAACGAGCGATTGCGGTTGGAGACCGAGCAGAACCTGATGACCACCAGGGTCATCGACTTGGTGATGCCGATCGGCAAGGGTCAGCGGGCGCTCATCGTGTCGCCGCCCAAGGCGGGCAAGACGATGATCCTGCAGGCGCTCGCCAACGCCATCACCCGCAACAACCCGGAATGCCACCTCATGGTTGTGCTCGTCGACGAGCGGCCAGAGGAGGTCACCGACATGCAGCGCTCGGTGAAGGGCGAGGTCATCGCCTCAACCTTCGACCGCCCGCCGTCGGACCACACCTCCATCTCCGAGCTGGCCATCGAGCGGGCCAAGCGGTTGGTGGAGATGGGCCACGACGTGGTCGTGCTGCTGGACTCGATCACGCGGCTGGGTCGGGCATACAACTTGGCAGCACCGGCATCCGGCCGGATCCTGTCCGGTGGCGTGGACTCCACCGCGCTGTACCCGCCGAAGCGGTTCCTCGGGGCGGCCCGCAACATCGAGGATGGCGGATCGCTGACCATCTTCGCGACCGCGCTGGTGGAGACCGGTTCGACGATGGACACAGTGATCTTCGAGGAGTTCAAGGGAACCGG
>DASQVB010000165.1:0-3367 GCA_035640975.1 Pseudonocardiaceae bacterium | reverse complement strand
CGACCGGAGCGTCGTCAGGATGCACAGCTGTCAGCGGCCCATCAGTCCGCCGAGCAGCCCGCCGGCTCCGGACTGCTCCCCACTACCACCCGCCAGGCCCACGGGCAGCTCCTCTGAGGGCTGCACGATGACGAAGCCCTGTCCGGCGAAGCTCATGGTGAACGCCTCCCCGGTGCTGCGACCCAGCAGTGTGCCCAGCCCTACCTGGTCAGCCCGGTGAAACCCGGTCTGCAGCGCTGCTGACCAGGCGATCGCCGCCTGCGGGTCGGCGTAAGTGGGCTGATCGACATTGAGCATCACCGGCGCACCCTTGGCGGTGATCGCGATGCGGCCCTGCCCGGTGAACACGCAGTTGTACAGCCCTGCAACCGAGTACATTCCCACGCCGTCGACCCGGCGGATGTCATAGCTCAGGGTCGGCTCGAAGGCCAGCACGTTCTTACCGTTAACGGTCAGCGCGTCGTGTGAACCATCCAGATCGATCAAATGCACGTCAGCGGCAGCATCGGCGAGGAACACGTCGCCCTGGCCGGAGGCCTTCATCAGCGGGACACCCTCACCGGTCAGCTGCTGCTTGAGGAACTTGCCTATACCGCCCGATCCCAGCGCCTTGAACTGCACCTCGCCCTGGTAGGCGACCATCGAACCCCGCCGGGCGAGCACCTCGCCAGCGAGCGCGATCTTGAGCATCTTGGAGTTCTGCAGCACCATGCCCGGCTGGGTGGCGCCGGTTTCCTGGTGGCTCGGAGCGAACAGGTCACTGCGCATCGAGGTGATTCCCTTCCGGTACCGCGGTATCAATGCCCAACGCTACGCGCGCAATTAAGCGGTAAGTGCTGTGCGAGGAGCAGAACGATCCAGCTCCCGAACTCAACAACAGTGCTGTCCCAGTACGCCCGGCCAGCTCTGCTGTTGGGTTCGGGAGGGGAGAGCACTTCAGGCCTGACCGGCACGCCTGACGGGCGGGCTGAGTGGGGACTACTTACTGACGAAGGTTGTCCTGGGCCCAGCGGTGCAGTTCGGCCTCGGCCTCCTCGCGGGACAGCGGGCCCCGGTCCAAGCGGACTTCCTTGAGGTGCCGCCAGGCCTGGCCCACCAGCGGACCCGGTGGCAACCCGAGCAGCTCCATGATGGCGTTACCGTCCAGATCGGGGCGTACCGCCGCCAGGTTCTCTTCAGCGCGGATCCGCTCGATACGGGCCTCGAGATCGTCGTAGGTGCGCTGCAGCGCGAGCGCCTTGCGGCGGTTGCGGGTGGTGCAGTCGGCCCGGACGAGCTTGTGTAGCCGCGGTAGCAGGTCCTCGGCGTCAGTGACGTAGCGACGCACCGCCGAGTCAGTCCACTCCCCGCTGCCGTAACCGTGAAACCGCAGGTGCAGGAAAACCAGCTTGGCGACGTCCTCGACCACGTGGGTCGGGTAACGCAGCGCGCGCAACCGCTTGCGAACCATCTTGGCCCCGACCACCTCGTGATGGTGGAAGCTCACGCCGCCGCCGGACTCGTGCCTGCGGGTGGCTGGCTTGCCGATGTCATGCAGCAGCGCCGCCAGCCGCAGCACCAGGTCAGGCCCATCGTCCTCGAGCGCGATCGCCTGGTCGAGCACCGTCAGCGAATGCACGTAGACGTCCTTGTGCTGGTGATGCTCATCGATCTCCAGGCGCATCGCGGGCACCTCAGGCAGCACGTGGTCGGCCAACCCGGTATCCACCACCAGCTCCACACCGGCCCGCGGATCCGCGCCGAGCATCAGCTTGGACAGCTCCGCGGCCACCCGCTCGACGGTGATGCGGCGGATCTCGGGTGCCATCTCAACCAGCGCCGCCCGCACCCGCGGGGCGAGGGTGAAACCGAGCTGAGAGACGAACCGGGCCGCGCGCAGCATTCGCAGCGGGTCGTCGGCGAAGGACTCCTGCGGCGTTGCGGGGGTGTCCAACTCGCGGCGGGCCAACGCGGCCATCCCGCCGTACGGGTCGATGAAACGGCCGGCGCCCTGCAATGGCAGCTGCACGGCCATCGCGTTCACGGTGAAATCGCGCCGGGCCAGATCGCCTTCAACAGTGTCACCGAAGACGACGTCCGGATTGCGGGAGACCCGGTCGTAGCGGTCCGCCCGGTAGGTGGTGATCTCGCAGTGGGTGCCGGCCTTAGTCGCGCCGATGGTGCCGAAGGCGATCCCGGTGTCCCACACGGCGTCGGCCCAGCCGTCCAGGATTCGCCGGGTGGCGTCGGGCCGGGCGTCGGTGGCGAAGTCCAGGTCACTGCCCAGCCTGCCGAGCAGAGCGTCTCGCACACTGCCGCCCACCAGGTACAGCGAATGACCGGCCGCGGTGAACCGGGCGGCCAGCTCATCAGCGACCGGTGCGATCCGGAGCAGCTCCACAACCGCATTCTGCTGTGCTGTGCTCAGCAACGGGATGCGGTTTCCTAGCTCAGAAGTCACAGACGGCGAAGGCGACACGGAGAGTCAGCGTAACGGCCGTCGCCTGCGTTCGCGCTGGGTGGTGATCGCGAAAGGTGTTGGACCGGTCGCCGTTGCGGTGCACGACCGCGCCGCGTCGGTCAGGCCGAACGTCGCCTATACCATCGGCGCCATGCCCCCGTCCTCCGGTAGGTCCAGCCGTAATAAGGCCACCCGGGACGTGAGTGGCCAGGGCCGTCGTTCCCGACGCAGGGCCAGCCACGGCGGTGACGTCAAAAGCGGTGACAATAAAAGCGGTGACGCTAAAGGTGACGCGAAGGGGAGCGTTAAGGGGGGAGCCAAGGAGGGCACCGGTGCCGGGCAGGGCAGGCGCCGGACCGGCCGGATGCGCACTGTGGATGAGACGTCGGCCGGTGGGCTGGTGGTCGACATCGAAACCGGACGCGCTGCCGTGATCGGGCGGCTGGATCGGCGCGGCCGGCTGCTGTGGTCGCTACCCAAAGGGCACATCGAGGACGGCGAGACGGTCGAGCAGGCGGCAGTGCGCGAGGTCGCGGAGGAAACCGGCATCGACAGCGCAGTGGTGGCCTCGCTGGGCAGCATCGACTATTGGTTCGTCGCCGAGGACCGCCGGGTGCACAAGACGGTGCACCACTTCCTGCTGCGGGCGCTGGGTGGCGAGTTGTCCGATGCCGACGTGGAGGTCACCGAGGTGGCCTGGGTGCCGTTGGCCGATCTGCCGGCGCAGTTGGCTTACGCCGACGAGCGCCGCCTGGTCCGTCGCGCCACCGAGATGCTCGCGGATTCGGCGTGAGGCGCAGGCTTCACTCGATCACCGCGGCCTTCCTGTTTGCGGTGCTGGTGTTGCTGACGGTCGGCGCCCCCGTGGCGCAAGCGCAACAGCCCCCAGCACAACAAACCCCAGCACAACAAACCCCAGCACAACAA
>DASQVB010000164.1:0-2700 GCA_035640975.1 Pseudonocardiaceae bacterium | reverse complement strand
CGCGATGTCACCGGGACCGACGCGGCGTACCAACGCGTCGGCGCGACGGTCCACCTTGGCCAACCCACTAACGCCGGGCAGCTCATGGCCGGGCCGGTTGAGCAGGCCGGAGATTCTCATGCCGGTGATGGTGGCAAAACCTGCATCGCTGACCGGGGAGGCGCGCCGTGGCCCGCCGGCCCTCGTGAGTGCGTAACAGTGTTAGGCACTGTTACGCACTCACGAGCTTGCTCTTGTCCGCTGTCGCGGACAAGAGCAACTCCTCGGCATGCGCACGCCCGGTGTCGGTGTCATCCAGTCCGGCCAACATCCTGGCCAGCTCGCTGACCCGGGCCGCTCCCTCGAGCTCCCGGACTCCGCTACGAGTCAGGCCGGTGGCGTAGGTCGCCTTGTCCACCACTAGGTGCCGGTCCGCGTAGGCGGCGACCTGGGGCAGGTGGGTGACGACCACGACCTGGTGGCTGCGGGCCAGCCGGGCCAGCCGACGTCCGATCTCCACCGCCGCGCGTCCGCCGACTCCGGCGTCGACCTCGTCGAACACCATCGTCGGTACCGGATCGGCGTCGACGAGTACCACCTCCAGTGCCAGCATCACCCGGGACAGCTCTCCCCCCGACGCGCCCTTGTGCACCGGCAGTGCCTCGGCACCGGGATGCGGTGCCAGGCGCAGCTCCACCTCGTCGGTGCCATCCGGCCCAGCCCGCAACCACGTTCCGGCCACAGCGAGTCCGGCGGCGTCACCATCCCCGGCCAGGACCGGCTGGACTGCCACGGACAGCTGCGCCTGGCTCATGGCCAGCCCCGCGAGCTCGGCGGTGACGGCGTCGGAAAGCTCCAGGGCGGCCGCCGTCCTCGCCACAGTGAGAACGGCGGCGTGCCGGGCCAGCTGGCCGGCCAGCTCATCGCGCTGGGCCGCCAGCGTCGCCATGGCTGCTTCGGAGGTGTCCAGACCAGCGAGGCGCTGGCGGGCGTTGCGTGCCCAGTCCAGCACACCGTCAACGTCGGCGGCGTACTTGCGGGTGAGGCTCTTGAGTTCGGCCTGGCGGGTCAGCACCTGCTCCAGCCGGGCCGGGTCGGCGTCCAGCGCCTCGAGGTAGCCGCCGAGTTCGGCGCCGACATCACCGAGCAGCGCCGCGGCTTCCGCCAGGCGGGCGGCCAGAACCTGCAGCGCAGGATCCTGTACCGCCTGCAGCCGCCGGCGGGCCTGCCCCACCAGTCCGATCGCGCCTGGCTGGTCGGGGTCAGGATCGAACGCACCGCTGATCGCGGACTGTGCAATGGCGGCGGTCTCCCGCAGCAGGTCAACGTCGGCGAGCCGCCGGGCCTCGGCGAGCAAGGTGCCGTCCTCCCCGGGCTGCGGGTCGATGGCGGTGATCTCGGCGAGCCCGTGACCGAGCAGATCTGCTTCCCGGGCCAGCTCCCTGCAACGATCCCGCCGGGTGGTGAGCTCGGCGCAGCAACGCAGCCACTCCTGCCGGACGCGGCGGTAGGCGTCAAGCGGCCCGAGCACCACATCGCCGGCGAATCGATCCAGCACGGCCCGCTGCTCACCGGGCCGCAGCAGCCTCAGCTGATCGTTCTGGCCGTGTACCGCGAGCATGCCGTCAGCCAGGTCGGCCAGCACCCCCGCCGGGACCGAGCGACCACCGAGGTGAGCGCGGGAGCGGCCGTCTGCGGTGAGGGTGCGGCTGGCGATGAGGCTGCCGTCCTCGTCTGTCCGGGCACCCACCTCTTTCGCCAGGTCGGCAGCCGGGCTGCCCTCGGGTGGCCGGAAGCGACCCTCCACGACGGCACGGTCGGCGCCGCGGCGGACCCGGGAGGCGTCGGCTCGCTCACCGGCGAGCAGGTGCAGGCCGGTCACCACCATCGTTTTGCCTGCTCCGGTCTCACCGGTCACCACGGTCAGGCCGGGGTGCAGGTCCAGGGTGGCCTCGTCGATCACACCGAGGCCCTCTATGCGCATCTCGGTGAGCACGGGCCGCACCCTAGCGTGCTACGCCCACTCTGCCGGGTGGGCTGGGTCAGGCAATGTCGCCGTGGCGCAACCCGACCAGCCCAGCGACCGCAAACGCGGTCGCGTCACCAGATACGAAAAGTGGGGCCGATCCAGTTCCAATTTTCACATGCCTCGGCACGAGCGTCTCACTGTTCCGCATCAAGTTGCGAGATAATACGTAAAATTGCGTATGGTTTTGGAATAGAAATCTCCGATAATCTAAGGGCAACCGGCGGACATGCCCTTTCTCCAGAAGAGTAGTGCCAGTAGCCAAAGACACTGACAGCTCTGCCGACTGATGATGAATAATTTATTCGGATGGGAGATACTTCCATGAGCAGATATGCTTGATTGCTGGGCTCAACCGATGGCATCAACGGGAACGCGGACGAAGTCGTGCAATCCTTGATAGAGCGCTTCATTAAAGGGTTAGAGATGCTGACGAGCATGGCGTGACACACGTGCGCGGCGGCGATCGGGATCCCCATGACCGCGTGTGGGAGATCTCATTGCATCCCCCAACTCGAGCAGCCAGGAAGGCGGGGACCAGCCCGACTTCAAAATCATCGCTAGCTTGGATACGTGCCGACGGATGATTGATGGATCCTACTCACCAGTTGACGCGTTCCAAGACGGGAAGCTGCGTATTTGCGGCACGATCTCTCCGCAGGTGACACAGCGACTTTTTGCACAGTAAGGCAGCT
>DASQVB010000163.1:0-31171 GCA_035640975.1 Pseudonocardiaceae bacterium | reverse complement strand
GGCACCATCGAGAAGCTGACCACCGACCCGAACGTGGCGTCGGCGGACAGCCAGCTGGCGACGATCCTGAAGTACCACGTGGTACCTCAGCGCTATGACGCTGCGGGGCTTGTCCAGGCCGGCAGGGTTGACACTCTGCAGGGCGGCCAGGTCACGATCGCCGGTACCGCGGCGGCACCGACTATCAACGGCGCCCAGGTGCTGTGCGGCAACATCCCGACCGAGAACGCCACCGTGTTCGTGATCGGGCAGGTGCTGTCGCCGCCGGCTTCCTGAGGCCGCCGGCTTCATGTGAGTTAGGCAACAGCTCTCACCCGTCAGGGGCGGCTCCGTCGTGGAGCCGCCCCTGACGCATGAGAGGAGTGCCCGGGTCGCGACTTTGTTCCTACGTTCACATGCGGCTACCGTGGTAGCCGCATCGCTGGAAGCACGCCTGGGAGGGTGCTGACGACCCGCGACCGGCCAGCTCGAACACCGCGCACCGCCGGGTCCGGCGAGCAGCGACGTTGAGTAGATGACCCGAGAGGAATGGGGACGGTGCACGAGCACGACAGGTACGGCACACCGGGTGGGGACCTGGCCTCCAGGGCCGTGCCCGAGGCCGCGGTCGGCCGCCTCGCCGTCTACTTGCGGGTGCTCACCTCGATGATCGAGCAGGGCGTGACCAAGATGTCCAGCGAGGAGCTCGCCGGCGCGGCCGGGGTGAACTCGGCCACGCTGCGCAAGGACCTCTCCCATCTGGGTTCCTCGGGCACTCGTGGCGTGGGCTACGACACGGCCCGGCTGGTGGAGCACATCGAGCGGCTGCTCGGGCTCACCCGGCACCACAGCGTCGCGGTGGTCGGCATCGGCAACCTCGGACACGCGCTGGCCAACTACGGGGGCTTTCCCGACCGCGGCTTCCCGGTCACGGCGTTGTTCGACGTCGACGAAGACCTGATCGGCATCTCGGTCGGCGGGCTTCCCGTCGACCACATCGACAGCATCCCGGCGGTCTGCGTCGAGCGAGAAGTAACCATCGGGGTGATCTGCACTCCCTCAGTGGCTGCCCAGTCGGCGTGTGACCTGCTGGTGGCTGGCGGCGTCCGGTGCATTCTCAACTTCGCCCCGGTGGTGCTGCAGGTACCTGATGACGTCGAGGTACGCCGGGTGGACCTCGCAGTGGAGCTGCAGATCCTGTCGTTTTACGAGGCCCGCCGTTCCAGCGTCGACTCCAGCGGCGACGGGGCACTGCGGGTGGTCGCACCGGTCAGCGATGCTGCCGGGATCGCGGTGGGCCGATGAGCCTGCTGGTGGTCGGGTTGTCCCACCGCAGCGCGCCGGTTGCGGTGCTGGAGGCAGCTGCGGTGCCCGCCACGGACGCTGGCAAGGTCCTCTGCGAACTGCTTAAGCGCGAGCACATCGCCGAGGCACTGCTGCTCTCGACCTGCAACCGGGTGGAAGTTTACGCGGTGGTGCAGACCTTCCACGGCGGCCTGGCCGACATCACCGACGTGTTGGCGCGCCAGTCCGCCATGGCGCTGAACCAGTTGTCCGACCACCTCTACGTGCACTACGCGGCGGCCGGTGTCGAACACCTGTTCTCGGTCGCTTCCGGACTCGACTCGATGGTCGTCGGCGAGCCGCAGATCCTTGGTCAGCTACGCGCCGCATACGCGGGCGCTGAGCAGGCCGGCACCGTCGGACGCACCCTGCACGAGACCGTGCAGCAGGCGTTGCGGGTCGGCAAACGAGTGCACACCGAGACCGCAATCGACGCCGCGGGAGCCTCGGTAGTCTCTGAAGCCCTCGTCGATGCGGCGAAGGCATTGGCCTGCGCCGATCGACCGGGTCTGGCCGGCAAGCGGGCCTTGGTGCTCGGTGCCGGTTCGATGGGTGGCCTCGCCGCGGCGCAGTTGCGCCGCGCCGGGGTGGCCGAGATCGTGCTGGCCAATCGCACCGAGGCCAGCGCGCAGCGGTTGGCGGCGCTGTGCGAGGCCGGTGGTACGCCCGCCCGGGCCGTCGGCCTGAACGGTGTAGCTGCGGCGCTGACCACGGTAGACCTGGTGATCTGTTGCACTGGTGCGACCGAAGCGGTTCTGAGTGTGGAGCAGGTCGCCGACGCTCGGGGTCAGTCACGGGCACCACTGGTGGTGTGCGACCTCGGGCTGCCCCGGGACGTCGAGCCCGGCGTGGCCCAGTTGCCCGGCGTGACCTTGCTGGATCTCAGCACCGTGGCGCAGCGGCTCCAGCGGCGTGCTACCGCATCCAGCGCGATCAGCGCCGCACACTGCCTGGTCGCGCAGGAGCTGCGCAGTTACCTGGTGGCCCAGCGCACCGCGGAGGTGACACCAACGGTCACTGCGCTGCGCAAGCGGGCCGCCGAGGTGGTGGACGCGGAACTGCTGCGCTTGGACGGCCGGCTACCCGGGCTTGATCATGCGGTGCGCGATGAGCTGGCCCGTACCGTTCGTCGCGTGGTGGACAAGCTGCTGCATGCCCCCACGGTGCGAGTCAAGCAGCTCGCCGAGGCCGGTGGTGGGGAGGCCTACGCCGATGCCCTGCGAGAGTTGTTCGAGCTTGATCCGCAGGCCGCCGTCGCCATCGCCGCGACTGCCCGCCCCACGCCTGACGCCGACCCCGCCGGGACGCGGTGATGGCCGTACTGAGATTGGGAACGCGTAGCAGCGCCCTGGCCTTGACTCAGGCCGACTGGGTGGCGCAACGATTGCGCCTCGCGGGACTGCAGGTGTGCATCGTGCCGGTTCACACCGCCGGAGATGTCTGCTCAGCGCCGGTCCCTGAGATCGGTGTCGGGGTGTTCGTGTCGGCGTTGCGGGAAGCCTTGGTGGCTGGCGAGGTCGACATTGCGGTGCATTCCTGCAAGGACCTGCCGACCGCGCTGGACCCGCGGCTGGTGCTGGCCGCGGTGCCCCAGCGTGCGGATCCTCGTGATGCGCTGGTCGCCCGAGACGGGATGGTGCTAGGGCAGCTGCCCCCCGGTGCAGTGCTCGGCACCGCTTCGCCCAGGCGCGGTGCACAGCTACGGGCGCTGGGCTTGGGCCTTGCGGTGGAACCGATCCGCGGCAACGTCGAATCGCGGATCCGTCGGGTCCTCGACGGGGAACTTGATGGTGTGGTGATCGCCGCCGCCGGGTTGGCCCGGCTCGGCCGGAGCCAGGAAGCCACCGAGCTGCTCGACCCGCTGCAGATGCTGCCCGCACCGGGGCAGGGAGCGCTGGCCTGCGAGTGCCGCGCCGGCGATCTGGATACCGAACACCTGCTGGGCGCCTTCCTCGACGATGCTGGGGCACGCGCCGCGGTCACCGCCGAGCGGGCGTTGCTGGCCGCGTTGGAGGCCGGCTGCAGTTCGCCGGTCGGAGCCCTCGCCGACGTCGTCGAGGACTTGGATGACGAGGGGCGAGTTGTACTACGGCTGTCCCTGCGGGGAGTTGCAGCCACTGCGGACGACCACCTGCTCCGGTCGTCTGCCACTGGGCCTTATTCGCCTGGGGAGCTGACCGATGCCGAGAACCTCGGTCGCGAGGTCGCGGCCGAGTTGCTGGACCTGAGTGCTGGTGCGCTGGGCGCGGGGCCCAGCGCCGCGCAATCCGGGTCCGTCGAGAACCGATGGGAAACGAGTAAGTAGATGAGCCGTGCCCGCAAGACCACCGGACGGATCGCCTTTGTCGGGGCTGGCCCCGGCGACGCCGGAATGCTCACCGTTCGAGCGCAGCAACTGTTGACCTCCACCGCGCTGCTGGTGACCGACCCCGACGTACCTGCTGACATCTTGGCGCTAGCTGACCAGCGCGCCGAGGTACGCCCGGCGGTGGGGGAGCCTGGTGAGGTCGCCAAGGACCTGGTCACCGAGGCAAAGGGCGGCCAGACCGTGGTCCGGTTGGTGTCCGGGGACCCGCTGACCGCCGATGCCGTGGTCGCCGAGGTGCTGGCCGTCGCCCGCACGTCGGTGCCCTTCGAGGTGGTGCCCGGGGTGCCCGCCGGCACCGCGGTACCGGCTTATGCTGGGGTGCCGCTGGGCTCGGGATACACCGAAGCCGACGTCCGCTCCGATATTGACTGGGCGTCCGTGGCGGCGGTGCCGGGACCGCTGGTGTTGCACGCCACCGCATCGCACCTGGCGCAGACCGCCGCTGCCCTCATCGAGCACGGGCTTGCTCCGCAGACGCCGGTGTCGGCCACGGCTGCCGGCACCGAACCCACCCAACACACGGTGGAAACCACGCTGGAGTCGCTGAGTTCCGACGCCGGCGAGCTCGCCGGCCCGTTGGTGGTGACGGTCGGTTCGGTGGTCGCGCAGCGAGCAAAGCTGTCCTGGTGGGAATCCCGGGCGCTCTACGGCTGGAAGGTGCTGGTGCCGCGCACCAAGGAGCAGGCCGGCGTGATGAGCGAGCGGCTGGGGATACACGGCGCGGTGCCGGTGGAGGTGCCGACGATCTCAGTGGAGCCGCCCCGGTCTCCGGCACAGATGGAGCGCGCGGTCAAAGGACTGGTCGACGGTCGCTACCAGTGGGTCGTGTTCACCTCAACCAACGCGGTGCGTGCGGTGTGGGACAAGTTCGGAGAGTTCGGGCTGGACGCCCGTGCGTTCGCCGGTGTGAAGATCGCTTGCGTGGGAGAGGCCACTGCGGAGCGGGTGCGCTCGATGGGCATCGTCCCTGAGCTGTTGCCCTCGGGTGAGCAGTCCTCCGACGGGTTGCTGGCCGACTTCCCGCCGTTCGACGACATCCTCGACCCGGTGGATCGGGTACTGCTGCCGCGCGCGGACATCGCCACTGAGACGCTGGCCGCTGGGTTGCGCGAGCGCGGCTGGGAGATCGACGACGTGACGGCCTACCGCACGGTGCGCGCCGCCCCGCCGCCTGCCGAGACTCGTGAAATGATCAAGACCGGTGGCTTCGACGCGGTGTGCTTCACGTCCTCGTCCACGGTACGCAACCTGGTCGGCATCGCGGGCAAACCGCACGCTCGCACGATCGTCGCGTGCATCGGGCCGGCCACTGCGGAGACTGCGGTCGAGTTCGGTCTGCGGGTGGACGTGCAACCCGAGGTGGCCCAGGTCGACGCCCTGGTCGACGCCCTGGCCGAACACGCTGCCCAGCTGCGCGCCGAAGGCACCCTCCCCCCACCCCGCAAAGCCAAGAGCCGCAGGCGCTAGCCCGCGTTCTGGGGACAGACTGCAGTAATACCGGAGGACAGGATGTACCCGACGAGTCGGCCGCGGCGGTTGCGGGCTACGGCCGCGATGCGGCGGTTGGTGCGGGAGACCTCAGTGGGTGCGCATCAATTGGTGCTGCCGGTGTTCGTCAAGCAGGGTGCCACCGAGGCGCTGCCGATCGCCGCCATGCCAGGCGTCCTCCAGCACACTTCGGAATCGCTGCGCAAGGCCGCTGCTGATGCAGTGGCAGCCGGGGTGGGGGGGATCATGCTCTTCGGTGTGCCCACTACCAGGGACGCCACCGGCTCCGGCGCCATCGACCCGGACGGTGTGCTCAACGCGGCACTACGCGACGTGCGTGCAGAGGTCGGCGACGACATCGTGATCATGGCAGATACCTGCCTGGACGAGTTCACTGATCACGGGCATTGCGGCCTGCTCGATGCCACCGGTGGGGTGGACAACGACGCCACCCTCGCGATGTACGCCGCGATGGCCGTCGCCCAGGTCGAAGCCGGGGCCCACCTGGTCGGGCTCAGCGGCATGATGGACGGCCAAGTCGGAGTGGTGCGGGAGGCGCTGGACGCCGCTGGGCATCAGGACGCGGGGATCCTAGCCTACAGCGCCAAGTATGCCTCGGCGTTTTACGGGCCGTTCCGCGATGCGGTGGAATCACAGTTGACCGGCGACCGCATGACCTACCAGCAGGATCCGGCGAACGCCCGGGAGGCGCTGCGGGAGGCGGCGTTGGATCTTGCCGAGGGCGCGGACATTGTGATGGTCAAGCCCGCGATGTCCTACCTGGACGTGTTGCAGGCCGTCGCCGAGGTTTCCGATGTTCCGGTCGCGGCCTACCAGGTGTCCGGCGAGTACTCGATGGTGGAGGCGGCGGTAGCGCAGGGCTGGCTGGACCGGCGGCGCGCTGTGGTGGAGACGCTCACCTCGATCCGCCGGGCGGGTGCGGATCTGGTGCTGACCTACTGGGCGGTGCAGGCCGCCGGCTGGCTGCGCTGATGACGGCATCGCTGTGACGGTGAGAAACAGGCACGACTACCGTCACAGGCATGACAACGCCCCGTCCCCAGGCGGAAACCCGACCCAAGGAGGTCGAGATCTCCTTCTGGCTCTGGATCAGCACCATCGTGCTCGGGCTGCTCGGCAGTGTGCCCATCCTCTTCCAGTTTGACCAGCTACGAGCTCAGGCGATCAACCAGGCGCTTGCCGATGATCCGGCGCTGGATCGGTCGACGATCGAAAGCGTCACCACGGGCGCGCTCGTCGCTGGCGCCGTGATCGGGCTGCTGTTGGTCGTCGCCCAAGTCATCTTCGTGTTTCTCATGCGCGGTGGCCGTAATTGGGCGCGAATCGTGCTGGCCGTACTCGGCGGTCTGGTCGTACTGTTCGGATTGATCGGTTTCGCTGCCACCACGGGCGCGATGGGCGCCGGCTCGCTGCTGCAGCTGCTGCTGCTGATCGGGGCCATCGTCACCATGTTCCTTCCCGCAGCCAATGCCTGGTTCTGCCCCCGCCCCGCTCAGCTATGAGGCGCGTCCTGCCCCGATATGTCTCCATATCGGGGAGGCAAAGGCTCAGAAGAGGAGGTGCGGGTGCGTCGCCGTGTCCTGGTTGCTGTGACGGAGGTGCTCGGTGCCGTTGTGCTCGTCTGGTTGACCTGGTGGTGTTGGCATCGCGGCGTGATCATCGCGGAGTACAATGGTGTGACGTTGCGCCGGATTGAGGGGCGCTGGTGGGCAGCCGCCACCGGCGCGGCCACGCTAGCCGGCATTCTGATGCTTGACGCGCTGCGGCGGGTGATGCTCGTCGGTGCAGCTCGTGCTCGTGTCGACGAGCCTCAGTCAGCCTCGACCAGGGGAGCCCCACAGGCACACGTGTAAGACCGACCGCCGGACGGGCAGTGGCATTCTTCCTCGATCCGAACCCGACAGCCACATCCCTCATGCTCACAAGTGAGCACGGTTCCCTTGCTGTATTGGGTGGATTGCGTCATTCCGGCCTCCTGTCCTGAACGCTCACGTGGGTATGCGATGGCACGCATATTACTCCGGTTTCACCTGGCGCCATGTCAGCACGAAGGCGCCGCGTATCATTCATTCGTGCGCCTCACTGTCACCCCCGGCGATGATGTCGTAGCGGCGGTCGGCAAGTGAAGCTGCTCGAGGGCTGGCTCATCTGGTTGTGCGGGATGACGTGATAGTCGCCGAGTCGGCCCGGCTGTTCGACCGGGCCAGCACCGTGATCCCCGGCGGGGTGAACTCCCCGGTGCGGGCGTTTCGTGCGGTTGGTGGCACGCCGCGCTTCATGGTCCGGGCATCGGGGCCCTACCTCTGGGACGCCGACGGCACTCGCTTCGTCGATCTGGTTTCGTCCTGGGGACCGATGATTCTGGGCCATGCGCACCCGGCGGTGGTCGACGCGGTGCGCGCGGCCGCGTCCCAGGGGCTGTCCTTCGGAACCCCCACCACCGGGGAGATCGAGCTCGCCGAGGAGATCGTGCGCCGGATCGAGCCGGTCGAGCAGGTCCGCCTGGTCAATTCGGGCACCGAGGCGACGATGAGCGCGCTCCGGCTAGCGCGCGGCGCCACCGGCCGCTCCGCGGTGGTCAAGTTCGCTGGGCACTACCACGGACACGTCGATGCGCTGCTGGTCGCCGCCGGATCCGGCGTCGCCACCTTCGGGTTGCCCTCCAGCCCTGGTGTCACCGGCGCGCAGGCGGTGGACACGATTGTGCTGCCTTACAACGACATCGACGCGGCGCGCGCGGTGTTCGCCGCGCGGGGTGCCGAGATCGCCTGCGTCATCGCCGAGGCGGCCGCCGGCAACATGGGCGCGGTACCGCCCGACCCCGGTTTCAACGCCACACTGCGCGAGCTGTGCCACGCCCACGGCGCGCTGCTGGTGCTAGACGAGGTGTTGACGGGGTTCCGGGTCTCGGCCGCCGGCTGGTTCGGGCTTGAGCAGGTGCCGGCCGACCTCTACACCTTCGGCAAGGTGATGTCCGGCGGCTTGCCGGCGGCGGCGTTCGGTGGTTCGGCCCAGTTGATGTCGCACCTGGCGCCGGCCGGGCCGGTATATCAGGCGGGCACGTTGTCCGGGAACCCAGTCGCGGTGGCTGCCGGTTTGGCGACGCTTCGGGCCGCCGACCGGGAGGTCTACGCTCGGTTGGACGCGGCGGCCGCTCGGCTGGTCGGGATGCTCAGCGAGGCATTGGACGCCCAGAGCGTGCCGCACGTGGTCCAGACCGCAGGCTCTTTGCTCAGCGTGTTGTTCACCGGCACCGGACCGGTGCGTGACTATGCCGGGGTGCAGGCCACCCAGACCTGGCGATACCCGGCGTTCTTCCACGCCCTGCTCGAGCGCGGCGTCTACGCTGCGCCCAGTGCGTTCGAGGCCTGGTTCGTGTCCGCGGCACTCGACGACGACGCCTTCGGGGTGATCGCCGCGGCACTGCCGCACGCCGCCCGCGCCGCCGCCCACGTGCGGGCGCCCCAAGAACAGAGTCCGCGGTGAGTCGCACCGTGGTCCACCTGCTGCGACACGGCGAGGTACACAACCCCGACGGCATCCTCTACGGCCAGCTACCCGGTTTCCGGCTCTCCGACGACGGCGTCCGCCAAGCCGAGGCGGTCGCCGCCTATCTCAGCGATCACGATGTGGTGCACGTGGCCGCGTCGCCGTTGCAGCGCGCACAGCAAACCGCAAAGCCGATCGCCGCCCGGCATGGCCTCGACGTCGTCACCGACGAGCAGCTGATCGAGGCGAGCAGCTTGTTCGAGGGCACCGCGATATCGGTCGGTGACGGGACGCTGCGCAACCCGCGACACTGGCCCAAGCTGTACAACCCCTTCCGGCCGTCCTGGGGTGAGCCGTACCGGGAGATCGCGAGCCGCATGCTCGCCGCGGCGCACCGCGCCCGGGACCGGGCCACTGGACACGAGGCTGTCTGCGTGTCTCATCAGCTACCGATCTGGATATTGCGCCGGTATCTGGATCAGCGACGGCTCTGGCACGACCCCCGGCGCCGGCAGTGTTCTCTAGCGTCGTTGACCAGCCTGGTGTTCGCCGATGAGGTCCTGGTCGAAGTGGTCTACACCCAGCCCGCCGGGGAGTCCGACCCCAAGGTGGCCGGGGCATGACACGTGTGCTGCTGCTCGTCGCAGCGGTGCTGCTGCTGGCCGGCTGCGCCACCGGAACCGATGCGGTGGCTCGCGGCGGCAGCTTCGAGTTCGTCACGCCAGGAGGAAAGACCGACATCTTCTACGACCCGCCAGCCACCCGGGGAGTGGTCGCTGGCCTGTCCGGGGAGAGCCTCACCGAACCCGGCACGACGGTGTCACTTCAGCGTTATCGCGGCCAGGTGGTGGTGCTCAACGTCTGGGGTTCATGGTGCGGGCCGTGCCGGGCTGAAGCAGACGACTTGGTACAGGTCGCCACCGCCACGGCGGATCAGGGCGTGCAGTTCATCGGGATCGACGTGCGAGACAGCCGGCAGGCCGGGGCGGACTTCGCTCGTGACTTCGGCCTGACCTACCCATCGATCTTCGATCCACCCGGCCGGACCCTGCTGGCGCTCAAGGGGATCCCACGTTCAGTGGTACCGCTGACGATCGTGCTGGACCGCCAGCACCGGGTTGCCGCAGTATTCCTGCACGCAGTGCACGCCCAAGATCTGCAACCAATAGTTGAGCGCATCTCCCGCGAGCCCTAACCCCGCGTGTCGTGCTCTCGTGTACACCGTATACGCCTCTGGTGCACACTGCGGCGCCTGGTCACCTGAACTCTGTGTCACCTGAACTCTGTGTCACCTGAACTCTGTCACGTTCTGCTTGGTCACGACCTTCACCTCAACGTCGATCACCTGCTGAACCGGTTCCCCTTTGGCCGTCTTGAGGGCCTGCCCAACTGTGATGCGGCCGAGCACCTTGGGCTGCTGGGCGATGGTCGCGGCCATCGCACCCGTCTCGACGGCTGAGAGGGCATCCGGTGTGCCATCGAAACCGACCACGTGGACGTCCGTGCCCGCCCGGCCACCAAGGGCCCTGATCGCGCCGAGCGCCATCTCGTCGTTCTCGGCGAACACACCCGTGAGTGTGGGGTGGGACTGCAGCAGGTTGGTCATTACGTCCAGGCCCTTGGTGCGGTCGAAGTCCGCCGACTGAGAGGCCACGACCTGAATGGTGCCGGAGCCCAGACCGTTCCTGAAGCCTTGACCGCGGTCGCGGCTGGCCGAGGTGCCGGGGATGCCTTGCAAATGCACGACCGCACCGGAGGTGACCCGGTCCAGCTCGATGGCCGCGAGCTTGCCGCCCTGCACATTGTCCGAGACGATCTCGGAGGCGACCTTGCCGCCGTCGATCGAGCGGTCCACCGAGATCAGCGGGATGTTCGCGTTCTCCGCAGCTTTGGCGGCTGGCCTGGCCTGTGTGTTGAGTCGACCGGGTTGATGATGATCGACTGCATGCCCTGCGTGATGAAGGTCTGCACCTGGTTGATCTGGTTGATCGCGTCGTTCTGTGCGTCCACCACAGCCAGCTGCACGCCGAGCTGTGCGGCGGCCTCCCGGGCGCCCTCTGTGAGCTGCGCGAAGTACGGGTTGTTCAGGGTGGATACAGCTAGCCCGATGGTCATTTCACCATTCGCGACCGGTGCACCGCAGCCGCAGGCTACTGTCAATACCAGCGCTGCCCCGGACAATGCGGCGGCGACTCTTCGGGTCAACATCATCGACTATCCACTCCTTCGATGGCCTCGGCGCAGGGTGTCGACAAGGACAGCCAGCGCGATCACCACACCGATCACCACTTGCCGCCAGAATGGAGAAACCTGAAGCTGGTTGAGCCCGTTGCGCAGCACAGCAAGCACCAGGGCGCCGATCAAGGTGCCGATGCGCTCCCCACCCCGCCGGACAGTGAGGCACCGCCGATCACTACCGCGGCGATTACGCTCAGCTCATAGCCGATCGCCGCTTGCGGACCCGCCGAGGACAGCCGGCCGGCCAGCATCATGCCGGCCACCGCGGCGAACAGTCCGGACAGCGCATAGATCACCAGCTGCTGCCTGCGCACATTGATGCCGGACAGCATGGCGGCCTCGGAGTTGCCACCGATGGCGTACATCGCACGGCCGGAGTACATACGGGTCAATATCAGCGCGGCGAGGCCGAACAATCCCAGCATGATCAGCAGCGGAAGCGGCAGGTACCGGCCGAGGTCGGAGCCGAGAAAAGCTGATCACATCCGGGGTGGGCAGCGGCGTGCCCTGAGACACCACCAAGGTGAGTCCTCGGGCCACGCTGAGCATGGCCAGGGTGGCAATAAAGGCTGGCAGCATGCCGTAGCTGATCAGCGCACCGTTGACCAGACCCGCGACTACACCGATTGTCAGGCCGAGCAGCAAGGCGATCGAACCGGGCAGTCCCGCCTCGGCGGAGCTCCAGGCGCCGACCATCGCCGACAGCGCTGCCACGCTGCCCACCGACAAGTCGATACCACCTGAGACGATCACGAACGTGGAGCCGAGCGCAAGCACTGCGACCACGGCAGCCTGCACACCGACGTTGACCAGGTTCTGGACGGTCAGGAAGGTGGGCGCGACGATGGACAGTGCCACCACCAACACCATCAGCCCACCCAGCACACCGTTGCCGGCGACGATCTTGCTGATGCGCAGACCGGATCGTGCGCTCATAGACGTCACACTGCAGTCCCGTCGATCATCCGATCCTGGACGGCCAGCGCCATCACCTGATCCTGGCTGGATCCGGCCGGTAGCTCGCCGGCTACCCGACCGTGGGCCAGCACGACGATGCGATCACTCATTCCGATCACCTCGGCAAGGTCGCTGGATACCAGGAGCACGGCCCGGCCGTCGGCGGTCATCTGTTGATCAGTTCGTAGATCTCTGTCTTGGCACCAACGTTCACGCCTCGGGTCGGCTCGTCGAGCATCAAAACTTTTGGGTCGGCCAGCAGCCACTTGCCGATGACGACCTTCTGCTGGTTGCCTCCCGACAGCTCATGCACCGCCCGGTCGAGACCCGAGATCTTGACCCGTAGGGCACCGCACATCGCGCCGGCCCGGCGGTGCTGTCCCTTGCAGTCCACGAAGCCTGCGGTAGTCGCTGCGCGGAGGGTGGCCAGCCCGAGGTTGTCGGCAACGGAGGAGGACAGCACCAGTCCCTGGCCGGCGCGGTCCTCTGGCACCAGACCAAGGCCCGCCCGCATCGCGGCTTGCACGTTTCCTCCGGGTAGCGTGCGGCCGGCGATCTGGACGCGGCCGCGGTCGTAGCGGTCGATACCAAAGGTTGCCCGCACGACTTCGTACGCCCGGCACCGACCAGGCCGGCGATGCCGACCACCTCGCCAGCTTTGAGCTCGAAGGACACTTCGCTGAACACGTCTGCCCGGGTGAGTTTGTCGACCTTGAGCAGCACCTCGCCGGGTCGCTGCGCCCGGCGAGGGTACTGATCGTCGATGCTTCGGCCGACCATCAGCTCGATCATCTGCGCGATGCTCGCGCTGGCAGGCAGCACACCGACGCTGCGGCCGTCGCGCAGCACGGTGATCCGGTCGGCGATGTGTCGGCATTCCTGCAGGCGGTGGTGATCAACACCAGACCGACGCCCTGCTGACGCAGGTCAGCGATGATCTTCAGCAGCTGGTCGGTTTCAGTGCCGGTCAGTGCCGCGGTCGGCTCGTCCAGAATGAGCACCTTGGCGTCCAGGTCGACGGCACGGACGATCTCCACCAGCTGCCGCTGCCCGATGCCCAGTTCGCGCACTGGGGTGGTCGGATTGACGTGCAGACCCACCCGCTCGAGCAGGCCGACCGACTCCCGTCGAATCCTGGCCCAGTCAATGAATCCGAAGCGACGTGGCTGGCGAGCCAAAAACAGGTTCTCCGCCACGGACAGCTCGGGAACCACGGTGAGTTCCTGGTAGATCACCGCGATGCCGAGTTCACGAGCCCGTTGCGGGGAGGCCAACCGGACCGGGCAACCGTGGATTCGTATCGTGCCTGCGTCCGGCGAGTACACCCCGGTGATGATTTTCACCAGCGTGGATTTACCTGCGCCGTTCTCGCCGATCAGCACGTGCACCTCGCCGGCTCGGACTTCGAAGTCCACTCCATCCAGCGCGAGCGTGTCAGTGAAGCGCTTGGCGATTTTCTCGGCCTGCAGAACTTCAGCCCCGACGTCGCGACCCACCAGCGCCGTTCCCCCTCAATGCACTTTTGGTGAGTTCAAAGCTATTATGTTCCCTGCTGTACCGATTGATCACTTTCGTGATCGCGGGTATAAGTCACCACTGGTGCCATCGTTGCTTTCCGGATGATGTGGGACCAGCTTCCTACACCGTTATCAGCCGGTTGGGTAAATCATCCTTCAGCGAGTCGCGTTGCGACCGCCTTGAGGTCACGCCGAGTTCGCTGTCGGGCGAGGTTGTCAAGTGGCCCACTACTATCTCCCGCATGTCCCGTCGGATTCGTCATTTGCCGTGCGGGTCAAACCCTCAGACCGAGTTGATCATGACGCGGGTGAACCGCCAGCCTTCGGACATACGGCGCAGTGCCCTGTCGTACCAGCCGCCGACCGACCAGAAATCGTCCTCCGTGGAGCCCACATGCGGGGCATGCAGTGAAGAGCGGGCGCACGGTGTCACCGGTTATTTTGATCTTGTGCAGCGTGGCAGTCGGCGTAACCGGTGAGGTCCTTGTTGTCGAGGCGGCAGGCGAACCGGACAAGCAACGCGCTTCTTTCTCAATACCTGAGGCATCTCACGCCGGTGGGTTGTCGCAGCTCGGCTGGAGAATCGCCTGCACCTGAGGATCGTTGATGTTCTGCTGGGTGACGAAAGTGACGCCAGTGTCCTCGCTAGACGCAACCTGGCCGGTCCGCACCGTCTTCACCATCGCGTTGACTGAGTCAAAGCCCATCCGGAACGGGTTCTGGACGACCAGTGCAGTAATCGCTCCCGATGTGACGCCTGCGACCTCGTCCGGTGACGCGTCCCAACCGATGAGCTTGATCTTTCCAGCCTTGCCGGCCTGGTTCAGCGCGTTGGTTGCGCCCACCACACCAGGCTCATTCGCCGCAAAGATGCCGTCCAAGTCGGGATTGGCGGTCAAGATATTCTCCGTGACCGACAGCGCAGTGATGGGGTCGCTGTTGCTGGACTGCTCGGCCACCAGCTTCAGGTTTGGGTGTTTCGCGAGTCCCTCCTTGAAACCCGTGGTGCGCTGGTCGTTGGTCACCGTTCCGGGTTGAAAGGGGATGAATGCGACTTGGTGATCGCCCGGACCCAGTGCCTCGGCGAGCAGGTCAGCAGCCTTTCGGGCGGCCGCGATGTTGTCGGTCGCGAACACCGGCACGTTGTCCGGCTGCGGGTTCGTCCCGGAATCGATATTGATCACTGGAACGTTGCGGCTCTGCGCAACCTGGGTGAGTTGGGCGAGGACCTTCGCGTCGGTGGCCGCATAAACGAGGCCGTCCACCTGCCGGGTCAAGAAGTTCTGCAACAGGTTGACCTGTCCGGTGACGTCGGTCTCCGCGGTCACTCCGTCCCACTGGACCTTCACGTCGGTCAGCTTCGACGCCGCGCACTGCGCCCCTTTGCGGACGCTGTCCCAGAAGTCGAACCCGACAGCCTTGGGGACGACCGCGATGGTGATGGGTCCACTGCTCTTCACGTTTGAGCTCCCACCGGGGCTCGAACCCTGCACGGTGACCCCTCCGCAACCTGAGGTCAGCAAAAGGACAGCGGCCGCTGAAGCCAGTGCTGCCGAGAGCCTGACACGCATGGAGCCTCTCTTCCTCAAAAAGTTGCTCGTCACGCCTGCATCAACGCAGACGTTGCCCGCCGCCGGTAGCGGTCCCAGAGCACCGCGATCCAGATGATCACTCCAATGATTACCTGCTGGTAGAAGGTATTGATGTCCAAGAGCACGGACCCGTTGCGAATCAATGCAATCAACAGGGCGCCGAGCAAGGTACCGATGACCTTTCCCTCACCGCCAAAAAGGCTGGCCCCGCCAATTACGGTAGCGGCGATCACGTCGAGCTCGAGCCCGATACCGAAGTTCGGCTGCCCGGAGTTGACGCGGGACGCAGCGATCATGCCACCGAAGCCGGCAAGAACGCCAGAAATGATATATACAATCGTAAGATAGCGTTTGACCGGGATGCCGGAAAGCCGCGCAGCTTCGATATTCGACCCCATAGCGTATGCGTATCTGCCGAGTTTGGTCCGGGTCAGGACGAAGTGTCCGGTCACGGCAACCACGAAGAGCGCCAGGATCGGGATCGGCAGCGCTCCCAGCTTTCCCTGGCCAAGCAGCTTGAATTCCTGGGGCGCACCGGCGACGGCGACGGAACCAGTCACGATGTACACGAGGCCACGGGCGACGCTGAGCATACCCAGAGTAGCAATGAACGGCGCCATTCCCCCCTGCGTCACGAGCAAGCCGTTGACCAGGCCCGCGAGGGCCCCGATCACCGCGCCGCTGACGATCGCCAACGGAACTCCGGCGCCGTGCTCCACCACCATCATCGTGCCGAGCACGCCTGACAAAGCGGCCACCGAGCCGACGGATAGGTCGATTCCAGCAGTGATGATCACCATGGTCATGCCGATCGCGATGATCGCCACCACCGCCGACTGGACACCGATGTTGAACAGGTTGTTCGCGCTGAGGAAGGCATCGGAGGCGAAGGACAGGTAAACGAAAAGCACCACCACGGCGCCGGCTGCTGCCAGTTGGGACACTGCGGAACGGAGTCGATCGCGCCACGCGTCGGACAACGGGAGACGCCGCCGGCCCGATCCCATCGTTCTACACCGCCGATCCGGTGGCCAACTGCATGACCCGCTCCTCGGAGAAATGTTCACGAGCCAATTCCCCGGCGATTCGTCCAGCGCGTAAGACGATGATGCGGTCACACATGTTGATCAGTTCCGGGAGGTAGGAGCTGATAACGACAATGCCGCGCCCCTCGCTGGCCAGTCGCCCGATCAAATCGAATATTTCGGCCTTGGCGCCCACATCGATGCCCCGTGCCGGTTCGTCGAAGAAGAGCACCTGGCTCTTGGTCTCCAACCACTTCGCCACCACGACCTTCTGTTGGTTACCACCGGAAAGTGCCCGGACCGGACTCTTGATCGACGGCGTCCTGATACCCAGCCGATTTCGCCAGGACAGCGCGGTCTCTCGCTCCTTGGGCAGGTCGATGACGCCGAAGCGCAGTGGAACGTTCGCGAGGGTGATGTTCTGATCGATCGGGAGTTGCAGGGCGAGCCCCTCGCCTTGGCGGTCCTCCGTCAGGTAGCCGAGTCCTGCCTCGATTCCCTGCCGAGGTGACCTGATGTGGACCTCGTGTCCTTGCAGGAAAACGTGCCCTGCATCCGGAATGTCCGCGCCGAAGACGGCCCGCGCGAGCTCGGTCCGACCGGCGCCGACCAGACCGGCGAACCCGACGATCTCGCCGGCCCGAACGTCGATCGTGCAGTCGACGAGGTCGACGACCCTGCCGCGCCGGGAGATGCCTTCCGCCCGGAGCAGAACCTCCCCGATCTGGACTGCTGGTTTGGGATAGAGGCTGTCAATGCCCCGACCGACCATAAGCCGGATCAGGCGTTGGGATGACACGTCCGCCGACGGCAGCGTCTGGACCACCCTGCCGTCGCGCAGGACGGTGACCCGGTCGGCAAGGTGGCCAACCTCATCAAGGCGATGAGATATGTACACAATCGCGATGCCTTGCTCCTTCAGCTCCGCGATCACCGCAAACAGATCGGCGATCTCGGCCCCCGTGAGCATCGCAGTCGGCTCGTCCATAATCACGACCCGAGGAGTTCCACCCAGTGCCTTCGCGATCTCGACCCGCTGCCGATCGGCAACTGGGAGCGTGCCCACCAGACGGCCCGGATCCACCGCGAGGTTGACGCGGTCAAGCAGCGCCCGGGCACGCTTGCGGTCGGCGCGACGAGATAACACCCCCAGCCGGGTCGACTCCTCGCCCAGGCACAGGTTCTCCGCCACGGTCAGGTGCGGAGCGAGCGCCAGCTCCTGGTGCACCATCGACACGCCCAGGACGAGCTGAGCGAAGCGTGGACCGCGGAACTCAACCGGCTTGCCTTCGATGCGAACGACACCCTCATCTGGCCGCTCGACCTGCGACAGCAGCTTCATCAAGGTGGACTTGCCGGCACCGTTCACGCCAGCAATGACGTGGACCTCACCGGGCAGCACCGTCAAGCTGATCCGGTCGACCGCGAGCACCCCCGGATAGCGCTTGGACACCTCGCGCATCTCCAACATCGAGTCGACCATAGCGGCGCCATGCATCCGTGGCTTCGTCTTCACTCCCGCGGAGGGGCATGACCAGCGTGTCATCGTTGCTCATCGCCGTGCGAGGAGTCCAGCGCGAGCACACGGCCTACAAGATTGCCTGACCGACGCTGGTTCTGGGTTGAACGGTTGTCCGTGTCGTTTGCTGTGAGTCCGCAGGGGGTGCCCGTGGCTCGCGTCTTTATCAGTTATGCCATGCCGGACCGGCCGGTCGCTGACGAGGTGGTGAGGTGGCTGCGGGGGGTGGGTCACGAGCCGTCCCTCGCCCACGACTTTCGCGACGGAATCAGCGACGACTTGGAGCCGTCGCCAACTGCTACTTCGTCCAAACGGCGAGGTGCCCTACGGCACTGTGAAGCCCAAGCAGCCGCACGGTTGCGACGTCGCTGTCATCATCCGTCGGATTGCTTCCACCACTCATCCGCACACTGCCTTCAGGGGAGTCCACCCGGGCGGCGCCTCCTGATCTTGATATCACAGATAGACGAGTTGGCTCGAGAGGGCGGAGCGAGCAGCACCTCCGCGTGAAGCGTCCGGACGAGATCTCGCCCGGACGTATCAGGTCGCGAGGTCGGAGTCTCCATGTTGATAGTGGTCACGACAAGGAGGCAGATGTGGCAAGCACAGAAGTATTAGCTGCGCCCAAGGTGGACTTCTTCACCTTCACCGGCAAGAATGGTACACAGATCGTCTACTCAACGAGCAGTACTACGGGTGAGCCGCAGTTCACCTACCGAGACCGCACACGCGATCTGAATTTCCGCGGCGACGATATCGCAGTGACCTCAAGCCCGCTTGGCACGCTCGTGACGGTCGTGCTGAAGCTGATCCCCGATCTTCACACACTCACCGCTACGTTGGTCCTGCCGGACATCAACCTCGGCGACCGTCAGGTGATTCGGTTCACGACGGTGGTGACTCTGACCACAAACCTGACCAGCATAGGCGGGCCGCAGCTTGTCATCGGGCCGCTTCAGACTTACCGGGTTATCAAGTTGGAGGGCGTCGCTCAACACGTCGAATTCTGAACGGTCAGGCGAAAGACGGTCCTGTCACCTTGATGGCGGGGTTGGTAGCTGTTGATAGCACCCGCGCCCGGGGTTGGTGGTACTTGAAGGGCTACTTCGACCTACAGTGACCAGCGTGGGGCTTACCGAACTTGCTGTCTCTGGGCCGCTGCTGCTGGCGGCCGGGGTGGCGGTGCTCGCCGGTGCGGTCAGCTTCGCGTCGCCGTGTGTGGTTCCGCTGGTGCCGGGGTACCTCGCCTACCTCACCGGGCTGGTCGGGGTCGAGAACGGTGCCCAGAGCCGGGGCCGGGTGCTCGGCGCGGTGGCGCTGTTCGTGTTCGGTTTCTCGGTGGTGTTCACGGCCAGCGTGGTCACTGTGCTGGGCATCGCGGATCGGCTTGTCCTCAACGAGGTCACCCTGCAGCGTGTCGGTGGCGTGATCACCATCGCGATGGGGTTGGTGTTCATCGGGCTGATCCCGACCCTGCAACGGGACCTCCGGGTGCACCCGCGACCAGGACTGGGGCCCCGGCACGTGCTCGGTGCCCCGCTGCTGGGCGCGGTGTTCGGCTTGGGTTGGACACCGTGCCTGGGGCCAACCTTGGTGGGGGTGATCGCGTTGGCCGTCGGCACCCCTGGCGGCGGCCTGGCCCGCGGGGTGCTGCTGGTGACCGCCTATTGCCTCGGGCTGGGGCTGCCCTTCCTGCTGCTTGCCCTCGGTGCCCGCCGTGCCATGCGGGCGGTGGACTGGTTGCGCAAGCACGTCCGCGGGGTACAGCTGGCCGGCGGGGCCATGTTGATCGCGGTCGGGCTGCTACTGGCCACCGGACTGTGGGCGGAGCTCATCGCGGTTCTGCGCGAACCGATCACCGGCTTCGAGACGCCGATCTAGATGACCTCGGCCCATCCCGTCACCGCGGTGCTGCGCAACACCTGGCGCGGGCTGACCAGCATGCGCACCGCGCTGATGCTGCTGTTCCTGTTGGCGCTGGCTGCGCTGCCCGGCGCGCTGCTACCGCAGTACTCGCTGAATCCCGAACGGGTCCGGACATACAAGGCCGAGTATCCGACGCTGGCCCCGATACTGGATCGGCTGGGCTTCTTCGAGGTCTTCGCCAGCCCTTGGTTCGCCGCGATCTACCTGCTGCTGTTCGTCTCCCTGGTGGGTTGCGTGCTGCCCCGCAGCGTCGAGTACGCGCGGCAGCTGCGCCGGGCACCGGTGGCCACCCCCCGCAACCTGGCCCGGCTGCCACACCATGCTCGCGGCGAGTCCGAGGCGCTGCCACCCGATGTGCTGGCTGCCGCCCGACGACGGCTACGCGGCTGGCGGATCGCCGAGCGGGACGAACCCGGTGGTGCCCGCACGCTGTCGGCCGAGCGGGGCTATTCACGGGAGGCCGGCAACCTCGTCTTCCATGTCGCGTTGCTGGGGCTGCTGGTGTCCTTCGCGGTCGGCAAGCTGGTCGGTTACGAGGGCCAGGTGATCGTGCTCGCGAACGGGTCGCAGTTCTGCAATTCCGGCCCGCTGGCCTATGACTCCTTTCGCCCCGGCCTGTCCGTCGACGGCACTGCGCTTGCTCCGTTCTGCGTCAAGGTCGACGGATTCACCCCGACTTATCTGAATACCGGGCAGCCGGAGGAGTTCCGCGCCAGCATCCATTATCAGGGACCCGACGACCTGAGCACCGGCAGTTGGCATCCGTATCAACTGAAGGTCAACGAGCCACTGCGGATGGACGGGAACCGGGTCTACCTGCTCGGCCACGGTTACGCGCCGCAGTTCACCGTCACCTTTCCCGACGGGCAGCAGCGCAGCGGCGTGGTGCAGTGGCGCCCGGTGGACATCGCCACTTTCCTCTCCGAGGGCGCCACCAAGTTCGACCCGCCTGGGGTGACCGACGACGCCGAGCGGCGTACCCGCCAGCTCGCGATCACCGGCCTGTTCGCGCCGACCGCGGCGTTCCAAGGCGCGTTGCTGTCCTCCGGTTTTCCCGACCTGCTCAACCCGGCCGTCGCGATCGACGTGCTCAAGGGCGACCTGGGCAACAACTCCGGCCGCGGCCAGTCCATCTTCGCCATCGACCAGTCCATGGTCGACTCCGGACGGCTCAACCGGGTGGCCCGAGGCAACCTGTTCCCCGGCGAGCAGCTCACCCTGCCCGATCGCACGGTGGTGCGCTTCGACGGGGTGACGCGGTTCGTCTCGCTGCAGGTCTCCTACGACCCGTCGCAGCGCTGGGTGCTCGGCTTCGCGATCCTGATCTTCGGCGGTCTTGCGCTGTCGCTGGCAGTGAAGCGGCGACGGTTCTGGGTGCGCGTCAGCCCAGCCGGGCCAGACGGTACCGTGGTCGAGCTGGGTGGGCTGGCCCGCACCGAGGCCGCCGGGTACGGGGAGGAGTTCGACCGGATCGCCGTCGACTTGCTGCCGCCCGGGTCCCCGCAGCCGACGGCGACCGCAGCAGCGTCAAAGGAGGGACCGTAGCGATGCCGGTCAACCCGGTTTTGGCCTCCTACAGCGACCTCGCATACGGCACCGCGCTGGTGCTCTACCTGCTCGCGATGGCGCTGCACGCCGTCGGGTACGCGGCCCGACGGACTCCGGCCGCCGACGTTAGTGGGCAGCGGGCGGCCGCCGGCGGAGACGGGCCGGTCGCCACGTTGGCACCGGAAAATCCTCCGCTGCGGGAGACCTCCGAGCGAGTCGGGCGCGCTGCGGTGGCGCTCACCGCTCTCGCTGCGCTGGTGCACACTAGCTCGCTGGTACTGCGGGGAGCTGCTGTCGGGCGAGCGCCCTGGGGCAACATGTACGAGTTCACCTCGGCCATCTGCGTCGTCGCGATGATCGCTTGGCTGGTCGTGTTGTATCGGCAGCGCGGTGGGGCAGCCCTGCAACGGCTGGGTGGGTTCGTGCTGCTACCCGTGGTGGTGTTGATGTTCCTGGGCGGAACGGTGCTCTACGCCCAAGCCGCGCCGCTGGTCCCGGCGTTGAACTCGTACTGGATTGCCATTCATGTCTCCGCGGCAATCACCGCGACAGGGATTCTGCTGGTCTCGGGGGTAACCAGCGTGCTGTACCTCGTGCGGGAGCGAGCTCGGCAGACCTCCCGGCTGCCCGCCAGCGCCACGCTGGACCGGCTGGCCTACCGCACCGCGGTGATCGCCTTCCCGATCTGGACCTTTGCGCTTATCACCGGCGCAATCTGGGCGGAGGCCGCGTGGGGCCGCTACTGGGGCTGGGACCCGAAGGAGACCGTCGGGTTGGTCGCCTGGGTGGTCTACGCCTGCTACCTGCACGCCAGGGCGACCGCTGGATGGCGCGGTTCACCGGCGGCCTGGATCAACGTGGTGGGCTTCGCGGTCATGCTGTTCAACCTGTTCTTCGTCAACATCGTCATTGCCGGGTTCCACTCCTATGCCGGGATCTGAAACCGGGCCGCCGGCGGGTCGGGCTGCCGGCGGTCACCACGACGGCCAAGCAGGGCCGCCTTCGCATGATCTGTCTTCCGCGCAGTTGCTTCGGCAGACCAGAAGACCCCCGCAGTCGGGCTGGCGACGAGCGCTGTACGTCGCCTCAGCGCGCACCGTCAACCTCGGGGAAAGTCCCTCCGAACTACAGCGCCGAGAACTGATCTCCCGGATCAACCAGCCGCTGCAGGGCTGCTACAAGATCGCGATGCTGAGCCTCAAGGGCGGCGTCGGCAAAACGACCATCACGGCGACGCTGGGCTCAACCTTCGCCTCTTTGCGTGGTGACCGGGTGATCGGGGTAGACGCCAATCCCGACCGAGGCACGCTGGCCCAGAAAATTCCGCTCGAGACCACCGCCACCGTGCGGCATCTGCTGCGCGACGCGGACCGCATTCGTCGCTACTCCGACATCCGTTCCTACACCTCGCAAGGCCCCAGCAGGCTGGAGATCCTGGCCAGCGAGCAGGATCCGGCGGTCTCGCAGGCCTACAGCGAGGATGACTACCGGCGCACGGTGAACCTGCTCGAACACTTCTACAACCTCGTGCTCACCGACTGCGGGACCGGGCTGATGCACTCGGCGATGAAAGGTGTGCTGGACTTGGCACACTCGCTGGTGATCGTCTCGTCCGGCTCGATCGACGGCGCACGTTCGGCGTCAGCCACCCTGGACTGGCTGGATGCGCATGGATACCACGAGCTGGTCGGCCGATCGGTCGCTGTGATCAACTCGGTGCGGCCTGCCGCGGGCAAAGTGGACCTGGACCGGGTCGCCACCCACTTCGCCGCTCGGTGCCGGTCGGTGTGCCGGATGCCCTTCGACCCGCACCTCGAGGAGGGCGGCGAGATCGAACTCGACCGGCTCGGTCCCGGCGCCCGGCTGGCGGCCCTGGAGCTGGCGGCGACCGTCGCCGACGACTTCCCGCACGCGGTCACCCGCGGCCGAGCCTTTCGCTAGCCGGGCCCTTCACCAGCCGGACACGTCAACGCTCGTCGCCAGGCTCCGGACGTTCCCGGTTCAAGCCCCGGAGAAACTCCGGATCGTCGTCGGGTGCCAGCACCGGGCGTGCGGCCGTGCGCTGCGGGCCGAACGCCTTCCACAGCAGCGCGGTGACCGCAGCCATCCCCATTGCCGCTATGACGTACTGCACGCCAGCCACCTCCTCAGGAACCACCGAGCGTAGTGGCGTTCAGCGCAGCAGACGAGCCGACCTCACCCCGATTTCACCGCGCCAGCTCTGACGGTGTCGGACCTCGAGCGTTGGCCCGGCAAGTCGGCTCGATCCGGTGGCGCCGGGGTGGTGAGCGAGGCGAGCAACGCGCGGACCTCGGTTTCGCGGAATCGCCGATGTCCACCAGGAGTTCTGATCGAGCCGATCCGGCCAGCGGAGGCCCACCGGGTGACCGTCTTGGGGTCCACCCGGAACAGTGCAGCAACCTCCCCCGGTGTGAGTAAGCGCTCAGTGGCTGATAGCTGGGACATCGCGGGCCTCCCCAGACTCGTCGACCTCACAGTGGGATCTTTCGGGCTTATCGTGACAGGTCGCGCGCTAGGTACTCGAACGGTTGTGCTGAGGTAAAGCGTCGGTAATGGGATGAACCGTGCCAATCGGTGCCACCAGCAGCCAGGCGCCCAGCCGATGCTGCGGTTCGGGTGTCTTAAGCTCAACGGCCGTGGGCGTACCACAGCTTCCCCCGGAGATCCCGCTGTCCGGCTCCGCGCTGGTCCGCGACGTCGCGCTCTACAGTGCGGCTCGGCTGGCCCTGGTGGCGGTGCTGGCACTGATCTTGGTGCTGGCCGGGGTGCCGCTGCTGGTGGCGGTCCTGCTCGCCCTGGTGGTGGCACTGCCGCTGTCGATGGTGCTGCTGCGCTCGTTGCGGACACGGGTGAACGTCGGGATGGCAGCGGCTGGGGCGCGCCGCCGGTCAGAACGCGACCGGCTGCGCAACCAGCTCCGTGGCGAGCAAGACCCGCGTTGATCGCCTCGGCTGGGAGCTCAGACGGCCAGCGCCGCAGCGGTGGCAGCCGCCCACACCAACAGCGCGAGCCCGGTATCCCGCAGCACCGGGATCAATGCTGGTCCACTGGCCCCACCACGGACTCGGCGCACCGCGGGAACCGCGAGCACCAGGGCGAGCAGGCCGGCCAGCGTGACCCAGCGAGTGACCGCGAAGCCGAGGGTCACCACGAACGGAACAGCCACCAACCCGATGTAGAACGTGCGGGTCCGGTGGTCACCGAGGCGCACTGCAAGGGTGAGTTTGTCTGCGGCGGCGTCGGTGGGGATGTCGCGCAGATTGTTGGCCACCAGCACTGCGGCTGACATCGCGCCGACCGCAACGGCCGCGAAGCTGCCGGTAGGCGTGATCCGCCCGCTGATGACGTACTGGGTGCCGAGGACCCCGACCAATCCGAAGAACAGGAACACGGCCAACTCGCCGAGCCCGGCGTAGCCATAGGGACGGCGCCCACCGGTGTAAAACCACGCTGCGGCAATGCACGCCCCACCCAGCGCCAGCAGCCACCACTGCCTAGCCATCGCGACCAGCACGAGACCCGCCACCGCAGCGACCGCGAAGCTGACCAGTGCCGCGGTACGCACCGCGCTGGGTGCCGCGGCACCGGATCCGACCAGTCGCATCGGCCCGACCCGGGTGGCGTCGGTGCCGCGGATGCCGTCGGAGTAGTCGTTGGCGTAGTTGACCCCAATCACCAGGGCTAGGGCCACCACCAGTGCTAACAGCGCTCGCGGCGCTGAATGAGGTGCGCCGGAGAGCTGTTCGACCGGTGCCACCGCCGCGCCCCAGCCGGCCAGCACCGGGGCGATCGCGTTGGACAACGTCCGGGGCCGGGCCCCTTCCACCCACTGCGCCACGGTCGCCATGGGCGAGACCTTACGGCGTGGTGCAGGGCGCATCGGCTCCTTGGAGGACGACGTGTGCGGCCGACACATACTGCTGGGGGCCGATCCGCAGCCACCGGTCGGTCACGCCATGGGTGCCGGTGACGGCCTGCCCGATGACGGCGCACTCGACGCGCAGCGTGGCGCGCTGCGCCGCCAGGCCTACCGGCGGGTGATGGGTGCCAGGGCCGCTGCGGACGTGCAGCAGTGGCATCTGCACGCTGCCAAGTGGTCCGCCGTCAGCCCACAAATAGGTGACGGTGACCCAGCTGTTGTCACGCAGCCCCAGCCCGTCCCAGAACGTGCCGTCTGCCAGGTCGATGCCGGCCGGGTTGAGCACCTGCCGCCCGAACTGGTCCTGGCCACCATTGTGATCGTCACTGTAGGCGGCCTGCGCCTGCGGCCGGCCCTGGGGCAGGTCGCCCCAGGACTGCCGGGCGTGGGCAGAGTTCCAGTAATCGTCGGTGGTGTTCCACGGGCCGACGTCCCACACCGGTGCCCATTCGCATCGGCCGCGGTCCGAGCAGACCTTCACCGTGTAGTCGCCTGAACCGCGGGGAGCCAGTGCCCGGCGCGAGGGTAGCGCGACGAAGTGGTCCCGCGGGCGGATCACGTGACCGTTGGCGGTGGTGCCCCCGATCAGGCCCTCGCGGGTCGCGAACACCCGATAGCTGCGGGCCGAGAGCGGCGCGGCCAGGGTCTGGGCGACGGTGTGCGCGCTCAGCCGCACCGATCGCACCCGCGGGCTCGCACCACCGTCACCACCGCGCAGTAGAACTCGGGTCTGAACCGTCGTCACCGCAGCGTCCAACACCGCGGGCCCCTCGGTGCTGGCGGGCACCCACTCGGTCCACGACCCGTTCTCCCGGGTGCCACGGACGTCGATGGCCACGGTCGATCCGGCCGGCTGATCGGCGACGAGTTCGGCCACTACCTGGTTGCGGGGCTCGGCGAGCCGGTGTGCCGGGGTGAGTAGCATGCCTTGCGGCGGGCCGGTCCGTGTGCTCGCCGGGCCCGGCGGATTGCCGTTCAGGCTCAGGCCACCGGCCTCGGAACGCACGTTTGTGTCATCCCAGTCGGGTGTCAAGCCGGCAAGCCAGGTGGTGTCCCCGGCCCCAACGGCACTGTCCTGAGCGCCGTGCTGCGCTCCAGCTCGTGCGAGGGCCGGGAGGTTCACCACGGCAACCGCCGCGAGCACTGCGATGACGACAACGGCGATGTGGACGCGACGGCAGCGAGGAGCCGGCAGCCTCACAGGACACTCCTGAGCGTAGGAGACAGGTGTTTCCGCTGTGACTAGTGTGATTGGTGGGGATGTTGGTACCCACAGAACCCGCACCTACGCGGCGCCGTCCATACCTAGAGTGGGTGAATCTGTACTCAGAGTGTTTATCTTTCGATCCGCCTAGGCAGCTGGCGATCGCGTGCGGCGAGCATGGCCCGGACAGCACTGCGGTCGGGTTTGCCCACGCCGCGCAGGGGTAGCGCGTCGAACAAGACGATCTCCTTGGGGGTCTGCGCCCCGGTCAAGAGGCGGCGGGCGGCAGCGCGCAACGCGCCGGGATCCGGCGGCCGCCCAGGGTCGGCCGGTACCACCACTGCGGTGACCCGCTGGCCCCACTTCGGGTCTGGCAGGCCCACCACGCAGGCGGCGGCTACCCCAGGCATGCCGGTGAGCACGGCCTCCACATCGGCTGGCGCCACGTTGTGCCCCCCGGTGACGACCACGTCGTCAGCTCGACCGAGCACCTGCAGCCGGTCCTGCCCGTCGAGTCGTCCGAGGTCGGCGGTTCGAAACCAACCGTGCCGAAACGCCGCGGCGGTGTCCTCGGGCGCGTCGAGGTACCCGGTGGCCAGCATCGGACCAGCCAGCTCGACGCGTCCGGTGCCGGCTTCGGGGCCGTCCACTCGTACCTGCACCCCGTCCAGTGCCCGCCCGTCGTAGACGCAGCCGCCTGCTGTCTCAGTCATGCCATAGGTGGTCACCACTCGCACACCTGCCGCCTCAGCTCGGCGCAGTAGCTCAACCGGCGAGGCGCTACCGCCCAGCAACACCGCATTGAATCCGGTGAGGGCACCGGGATCGGTGTCGAGCAGCCGTGCCAGCTGGGTGGGCACCAGCGCCGTGTAGCAACGCCCGGCTGCGCCGGCCAACCGCCGCGCGGCGGTGCCGAATGCGGCCGGGTCAAACCCGCCGCGCAAGTCGAGCACCACCGGCTGACTGCGGGCCAGCGTTGCCCGGATCAACACCTGCAGCCCGGCGACGTGCTGCGCGGGCAGCGCCAGCAACCACCGGCCGGGACCGCCGAGCCGGGCCTGCGCGGCCGCGGCCGATGCGGTCAGCGCAGCCGCGCTGAGCTGCACCCACTTGGGCGTCCCGGTGGAACCCGACGTGGTCAGCACGACCTGGCCTGGACCTGGGTCCCGTGGTGGGGGCGGCTGCTCGCAACCGAGCGGCGCCACCGCCTCGCCGCCGGTCAGCACGGCGCGCAGTCCAGCATCCAGCTCCCGGACCGCCTCCGGCGACCCGTCACACTGGATCACCCGCACCAGGAAACCGCCCGTGATGCCCCGCACTGTTCGGGCGCCCGGACCGCTCCCTGCCCCCCGAACTCAACGGAAGAGTTGTCCGACCGTCCGTTAACAGCCCTACTGTTGAGTTCGGGACTTGTAGAGCACACGGTCCTCTGTCCTCCCCGATCGCAGCCGACTGATCCGAACCTATCGCGGCCGACCGCTGTTAACCCCCGCCGCGCTGGCGACGATGAACAGGTTGCCGGGGGTAGAACGAACTAACGGGCGATCGTTGATCGGAAGGCGGCGGGGCCATGTGGACCAGGGTGCTGCTCCTGCTCGCGCTGTTCGCCGTAGTGCTCCCATTGGTTCTGCTGGTGGGTGTCTACCTCGGCTCGGCGTGGGTGGAGCAGGCGGTGCTGCCGTAGCCGAACTCGATCACCTCGGCTGCTCCGGGGCTGGCTAGAGACCCCGCTATGGGGGTCGGCTAGTAGTACCAGCGAAACGCGGACCAATCGGGAGGACGCTTCTCCAGGAAGGAGTCGCGGCCCTCGACGGCCTCATCGGTCATGTAGGCCAGCCGGGTCGCCTCACCGGCGAACAGTTGCTGGCCGACCAGCCCGTCGTCGATCAGGTTGAACGCGTATTTGAGCATTCGCTGCGCGGTGGGGGACTTGGCGTTGACCGTGCCGGCCCACTGCAGTGCCGTCGGCTCCAGCGACGCGTGCGATACCACCGCGTTGACCATGCCCATCCGGTGCGCGTCGGCCGCGCTGTATTCCCGCCCGAGGAAGAAGATCTCCCGGGCGAACTTTTGCCCGACTTGCCGGGCGAGATAGGCCGAACCGAACCCGCCGTCGAAGGAGCCCACATCGGCGTCGGTCTGCTTGAACCGGGCATGTTCGGCCGATGCCAGGGTCAGGTCACAGACCACGTGCAGGGAATGTCCACCACCGGCTGCCCAGCCCGGTACGACCGCGATCACCACCTTGGGCATGAAGCGGATCAGCCGCTGACACTCCAAGATGTGCAGTCGCCCGGCCCGCGCCGGATCGATGGTGTCCGCCGTCTCACCTGACGCGTACTGGTACCCCGAACGGCCTCTAATCCGCTGGTCGCCGCCTGAGCAGAAGGCCCAGCCACCGTCGCGCGGCGAGGGCCCGTTACCGGTCAGCAGTACGCATCCCACGTCCGGCGTCATCCGGGCGTGATCCAGCGCCTGGTATAGCTCGTCCACCGTGGACGGACGGAAGGCGTTGCGGACCTCGGGCCGGTCGAAGGCGATCCGGACCGTGCCGTGTGCCACCGCGCGGTGGTAGGTGATGTCGGCGAAGTCAAAGCCCTCGACACGACGCCAGGCGGCAGGATCAAACAGCTCGGAGACGCTCACGGCGGGGAGCATACGAGCAGCGCGCACTGGAGCACGGCATGCTGACCACTCGTGAACCCGTCCACTGCAATGGCCACCGTGCTGGTCGACGAGCTGGTGCGGTGCGGCGTGCGGCACGCGGTGCTCTGCCCGGGGTCGCGCAACGCTCCACTGGCCTTCGCGTTACATGCGGCCGAGCAGAGTGGACGACTGACCCTGCACGTCCGCATCGACGAGCGCTCCGCGGCGTTCCTGGCGTTGGGCATGTCGCTGCGCTCCGGTGCGCCGGTACCGGTGGTGTGCACCTCGGGCACGGCGGCCGCGAACCTGCACCCAGCGATGCTGGAAGCACACCATGCCGGGGTTGCGCTGCTCGCGGTGACCGCCGACCGTCCGGCCGAGGTGGTCGGCACCGGAGCCAACCAGACGGTGCACCAAACCGGCCTGTTCGGTGCAGCGGTACGTGCGGCACCGTCACTGTCACTTGGTCAGCCGGCGCAGTGGCGCTCCGCGGTGGACCGTGCGGTGGCAGCCGCGCGCGGGTCGCTGGGGGGCGCCCCGGGCCCGGTACATCTCAACGTGCCGCTGCGCGAACCGCTGATACCCGAGTCCGGGTCGCAGGGGCCAGCAGCGCCGGCCGGACGTCCGGGTGAGGGCCCGTGGACCGAGGTTGCGGCCGGCTCACCAGTGCGTGTCGAGGCGGAGCTGGACCTGAGCCGCCGCACGCTCGTGATCGCCGGCCATCGGGCCGGACCGGCCCCAGCCGGCCTGCCGCTGATCGCCGAGCCCACCGCGCCCGGCTGGCCCGACGGGCTAATGGCCGGACCGTGGCTGTTGGGATCGCCGGTGCTTGAGGCGCTGCGACCGGAGCAGGTCGTGGTGCTGGGTCGCCCCACCTTGCACCGGTCGGTGCAGCGGCTGCTTGCCGACTCGAGTGTGGCGGTCACCGTGGTCGCTAACGCTCCGGAGTGGACGGACGTAGCAGGCAACGCGGTGGCAGTGGGCACCGCCCTACGCTGCACCGGCTCTCCTGATCCGAGATGGCTGCGAAGCTGGCAGCACGCCGACGCTCTGGCCACCGCAGCGGTGGACTCCATAGTGGACAGTTACCCGGAAGTCACTGGTCTTGGAGTGGCTCGGCTGATGGTGCCCGCGCTGCCGGCCGGTGCATTGCTGCTGTTGGGCTCGTCCAACCCGATCCGAGACGTGTCGTTAGCCGCCCGGCCGCGGCGCGGGCTGACCGTGCTGGCCAACCGGGGCGTTGCTGGCATCGACGGTGCGGTCGCCACCGCAACCGGGGCGGCGCTGATGCATGGTGGACCCGGCTACGCCCTGGTCGGCGATCTCACTTTCCTGCACGACGCGAACGGGCTGCTGGCCGGTCCAGACGAGGCCCGTCCGGACCTGACCATGGTGGTCGCCAATGACGACGGTGGCGGCATCTTCGGGTTGCTTGAACAGGGTGCCCCCGAGCACGCCAGCGCCTTCGAACGGGTCTTCGGCACTCCCCAGGGTACTGACCTGGCAGCGCTGTGTGCGGCACATCACGTCTCGCACGCTCAGGTGCGGGCCACTGAGCTGGCGGCGGCGCTGTCGCCAGCGCCATGGATGCGAGTGCTGGAGGTGCGCACCGAGCGGGCCGGGTTACGGGCCTTACACGAACGAATCCGGGGTGCGGTGGCGGTAGCCGTCGGTGGGGCGGCCGCAACCAGGGCCTAAGGTCGCACCCCGGGAGGTCCTTCATGCGAATCCGGGTGCTGATCGGGCTGGTGCTGGCGCTACTGGTGGTGGTCGCGGTCGTCGTGTACCCGTGGCGCAGCTCGGACTCCCCTTCCGGGCCCAACACGCCGTCTGCGGACGATGCGCGGCCGGTCGTCGGCGCCGAAGGCATCGGGGACCCCTATTTCCCGCGCGCCGGAAACGGCGGCTACGACGTGACCGGCTATGACATCCAGATCCGCTACGACCCTGCCACCGGCCGGCTGGAGGGCAACACCACGATCACTGCCCTGGCCACCGAAAGCCTCTCCCGGTTCAACCTCGACCTGAGGCTGGCTGCCTCGGCCGTCACGGTCGACGACCGGCCCGCCGAGATCCGTCATGACGGTGGTGAGCTGCAGGTAACCCCGGCCCAGCCAGTGCTGCGCGGCCAGCCGATGGTCGTGCGAGTGAACTACGCTGGGGTGCCTTCGGACATCTCATACGGTGCCGAACAGCCATGGATGCGCACCGTCGACGGTGCGCTCGCGCTGGGAGAGCCCGATAGTGCCGCTTGGTGGTACCCGTCCAACGACCACCCGTCGGACAAGGCGACCGTCGCGGTGACCGCGACGGTGCCCGCTGGGGTGGAGGCGATCTCCAACGGGGCCCTGCTCGGTGGTCCGGAACCGG
>DASQVB010000162.1:0-2749 GCA_035640975.1 Pseudonocardiaceae bacterium | reverse complement strand
TCGGTGTCGCGGCCCCAGGTCATGGTGCCCAACGCCAGCCGGGACACCCGGAGCCCGCTGCGGCCGAGGAGACGCTGTTGCACGGGGGGCACGCTAGCGCCTGCCGGCGCGTGCGCCGGGACCCGTAGGGTGCAGCCGCGTGAGCTGGCTGCAAGCCCTGGTGCTGGGACTCGTTCAGGGCCTCACCGAGTTCCTCCCGATCTCCTCGTCAGGGCACCTGCGGATCGTCTCGGAGATCTTCTTCGGCGACGATGCCGGCGCAGCGTTCACCGCGGTCACCCAGCTGGGTACCGAGGCTGCAGTGCTGATCTACTTCGCCCGCGACATCGGCCACCTGGTGGTGACCTGGTTCCGCGGGTTTCGCTCGGCGCAGGTCCGCGCCACCCCGGATTACCGGATCGCCTGGCTGGTGATCATCGGAACGATCCCGATCGGCGTGCTGGGCTTCCTTTTCGAAGACCAGATCCAGACCTCCGGGCGCAACCTGTGGGTCATCGGCAGCACCCTGATCGTGTTCGGTCTGGTGTTGGGTGCCGCTGAGCGCTATGGGCAGCAGCGACGCCCACTGCAGCAGCTGACCGTCACCGACGGGGTGGTGATGGGTTTGGCGCAGGCCATGGCGCTGGTGCCCGGAGTGTCCCGTTCCGGCGGGACGATCAGTGCCGGCCTGTTCCTCGGGCTGACCCGGCCCACCGCGGTCCGCTATTCATTCCTGCTCGCGATCCCCGCCGTCATCGCCGCCGGGTTGTTCCAGATCCCCGACGTCTTCGCGGTCGGCGGGCCCGGCCTGCAACCGTCGGTGGCCCAGATGGTGATCGCCACCCTGCTCGCGGCCGTGGTGGGTTATGCCGCGATTGCCTGGCTGCTACGTTACGTCGAGCGGCACAGCGTGTACCTGTTCGTCTGGTACCGGCTGGCGTTGGGGATGGTCGTGCTGACGCTGCTGGCCACCGGGACGATCAGCGCGACCTGACCGCAGCGGTGCGTAGGGTGGCGGGGTGGCCACCCTGATCCTGCTGAGACATGGCCGGTCCACGGCGAACAACGAGGGGGTGCTGGCCGGGCGCACGCCGGGAGTGGCGCTCGACGAGCAGGGGCAGGCCCAGGCCGAGGCGCTGGTGGAGCGGTTGGCGCAGCTGCCGCTGGCGGCGCTGGTGAGTTCCCCGCTGCAACGGTGCCAGCAGACGCTGGCCCCGCTGGCGCAGGCGCGCGGGCTCGAGATCACCGTGGACGACCGGTTCGTTGAGGTGGACTACGGCGAGTGGACCGGGCGGGAACTGCGCAAGCTGGGCAAGGAGTCGCTGTGGAAGGTGGTGCAGGCGCACCCCTCGGCGGCGGTGTTCCCTGGTGGTGAGGGGCTGGCCGCGCTGCAGGCTCGGGCAGTGGCCGCGGTGCGGGAATGGGATGCCAAGCTGGCCACCGAGCACGGCCCCCAGGTGCTGTGGGTGGTCTGCACGCACGGTGACATCATCAAGGCCGTGCTCGCTGACGCACTGGGAATGCACCTGGACGGTTTCCAGCGCATCGTCGCCAACCCGGGTTCGATCAGCGCCGTCAGCTACACCGAGACCCGGCCGTTCGTGCAGCGAATCAACGACTCCGGCGGTGACTTGCAGTCACTGGTTCCGCCCAAACGCCGGCGCAAGCGGCGGCCCTCGTCGGACGCTACACCCGGGGGACCCACGGACACCGGTTGAGCAGGGGAGGGCTGCTGCCGGACAGCTCAGCGTGCTCTAGTGTCGAGACTGTCATGTCTCGTGTCATCCACATCTTCCGCACCCCCGAGCGGTTCGTCGCAGGCACGGTAGGCGAGCCTGGTGACCGCACCTTCTACCTGCAGGCCATTGACGACGCCAAGGTCATCAGCGTGCAGCTGGAGAAGGAACAAGTCTCGGTGCTCGCCGAACGGCTGTCTGCGCTGCTCGACGAGGTGGCCCGGCGACTGGGCGCGGCTGTCCCCACCGCCTCCGAGGAATCCGAGGTGGATGCCGAGCCGCTGCGCACGCCGCTCGAGCAGGAGTTCCGGGTGGGCACCATGGGGCTGGGCTGGGACGTGGAGTCGCAATCGATCGTCGTCGAACTGCTCGCCGTGACCGAGCAGGAGCTGGACGAGTCGGTGGTACTCGACGACACCGAGGAGGGTCCCGACGCGCTGCGGGTGTTCCTGTCGCTGCCGCAGGCCCGGGCGTTCGCCACCCGTGCTGAGCGGGTGATCTCAGCGGGGCGCAAACCCTGCCCGCTGTGTACGGAGCCGTTGGGGCCCAAGGGGCACATCTGCCCACGGCAGAATGGCTACCGTCGCCAGGTCGAGTCCTGAACGGGTCGACCGTGCTGCCCACCGACCCGGCGGCGCTGCCGTTACTGCACGACGGCCACATCGACATCACCGGCCGGATCGTGGACGCGTCCAACGCCACCTTGTTCTGTACGGTGCACTGCGACGGGGTCAGCGCTGAGTGCGTGTACAAGCCGATCCGCGGGGAGCGTCCGCTCTGGGACTTCCCGGACGGCACCCTGGCTGGTCGTGAGGTGGCCAGCTGGTTGCTGTCCGAGGCCACTGGCTGGTCATTGGTGCCACCCACGGTGTTGCGGACCGGACCGTTGGGACCCGGCATGGTGCAGCTCTGGGTGCACACCGAGGATGAACGCGATCTGGTGGACGTGGTCGCGGTCAACGCGGTGCCGGCAGGCTGGCGCCCGGTGCTGCGGGTACAGGGCCGGTACGGCGATCCGGCGCTGCTGGCGCATG
>DASQVB010000161.1:0-2907 GCA_035640975.1 Pseudonocardiaceae bacterium | reverse complement strand
GCGGACCAGCGTAGAGCTGGCCGCAGCCGTGCTGGACCACGCCGAGGTCGCCGTGGTTCCCGGCGAGGCCTTCGGCACCCCCGGCTACTTCCGGCTGTCCTACGCCCTAGCCGACGACGACCTCCACACCGGCGTCACCCGTCTAGCCGACCTCCTCGCCGAAATCCGCTGACTCCCCCGATATGGACACATATCGGGGTAAACGGGGCCTGTGCGGCCCGATATGTCGCCATGTCGGGGCAGAAAGGCGAACTAGGGGGTTCAGGCCAGGGCCACGGTGGCGGTGGCTTTGCCCAGCACGGTCTGGCCGGCGACCCGGGCGGTGATCGCGATCAAGACGGTACCATCGTCACGTCGTTGCGACACCGTGCCGGACAGTTCCACCAGCGCGCCTTCACCGTCATCGGGCACCACGACCGGACGGGTGAAACGCACCCCGCACTCCACGATGGCGCCGGGATCCCCAGCCCATCCCGTCACCAGGCGGTTGGCCAGCGCCATGGTGAGCATGCCGTGCGCGACGACGTCGGGTAGCCCAACCTCCCGCGCGAACCGTTCGTTCCAGTGGATCGGGTTGAAGTCCCCGGAAGCTCCCGCGTAGCGGATCAGCCCAGCTCGGGTCACCCGCACCTGCAGGACGGGCAGCTCGTCGCCTTCGGCGACCTCGGTTCGGTGGCGCCGAGTCACCGGTCCTGCCGCCCGTCTGGACCTCCACATGGGCCCCGAACCACGAGCAAGGACCGGGCGGTGGTCACCGGGTCGCCCGCTCCGTCGGTGATCTCACAGCGCATCGTGAGCAGATCATTGCCCCCCATGGTCCGGATACCGTCCACGTACGAGGTGGCGGCCAGCTCGTCACCGGCTCGGATCGGCCGGTGGTGGGTGAACGATTGATCACCGTGCACCATCCGGCTGTAGTCAAGGCCGAGATCGGGGTCATCGATCAGCGCCTGCTGCGCTTGCAGGGCCAGGATGATCGCGAACGTGGGCGGCGCGATCACATCGGGGTAACCGAAGGCTCGAGCGGTACCGGGATCCCGGTAGATCGCGTTGTCATCCCCGATGGCTTCGGCGAACTCCCGGATCTTCGCGCGTCCCACCTGGTAGATCGTTGCCGCGGGATACGACCGTCCGACGAAGGAGGGATCAAGAGCCACGGCGAAAGCTACCGGGCAGGCGTCGTGGATCAGCGGGTCTCGCGGTGCGCCCGGTGCTTGTTGCAGTTCGGGCAGTACTTGCGAATGGTGAGCCGGTCGGGATCGTTGCGCCGGTTCTTGTTGGTGATGTAGTTGCGGTGCTTGCACTCCTCGCACGCCAACGTGATCTTGGGCCGAATGTCGGTGGCGGCCACGGGTGCCTCTCTCTCATGAAACTGTCATCCACTGCAGTGGGACCTGCGGCAACCAGCGCATGGTACGCCGGGCCGGTGGTAGCGGTGGCCGGACTCGAACCGGCGACACAGCGATTATGAGCCGCTTGCTCTTCCGACTGAGCTACACCGCCTCCGGGGGAGAACTCGACACGATGGCCAGAGCCCGTTCGCCCAGGATCGTTGACCGAGCCCCAATACGGAATCGAACCGTAGACCTTCTCCTTACCATGGAGACGCTCTGCCGTCTGAGCTATTGGGGCAGCGCTCGACTTAGCGAGCGACGACGACTCTACACAACACCGGCGCGGGCCGTGACAGGCTGGTCGGTGCCAGCGTGGTCGGTGACTGGGCAGCGCAGCGATCACCGGACCAAGGTGAGCACGGTCTCGTCATGTGGTCCGGGGGCGCTGACGGTGCGGGCCGCCAACCAGGCGTCGAACCGGTCCGCCTGCAGCGGGCGGGAGATCAAGAATCCCTGGGCGACGTCGCAGCCCATCTCCGCCAGCTGGTCCCGGGTGACATCTTGCTCGACACCCTCCGCGATGACTATCAGTCCGAGCGAGTGCCCGAGGTCGACGATGGCGCGGACCACCGCAAGGTCACTGAGGTCACTGGCCAGTCCGAGCACAAAACTCTTATCGATCTTGACTTCGTCCACCGGAAGGCGCCGCAGGTAGGCCAGCGACGAATACCCGGTACCGAAGTCATCCACCGCGATACGAACGCCCAGACCGTGCAGCCCGCGCAGCACCGGCATCGCACGCTGCGGATCACTCATCACCGCCGACTCGGTGAGCTCCAAGCATAGGAGGGCTGGGGACACCTGGTGGCGCTCCAGCGCGTCGGCCACCCGGCTGGGGAATGCGGCGTCAGCCAGATTACGCACCGAAAGGTTGACCGCCACTGACAGGGACAGTCCACGGTCCAGCCAGCTGCGGCACTGCTGCAGCGCGCGGTCGAGCACGAAGTCGGTGAGCGGGTCGATCAGGCCGGTGGCCTCGACGATGGCGACGAACTCTTCCGGATCGAGCATTCCCAACTCCGGATGGTGCCAGCGCACCAGCGCCTCCACCCCGGTCACCTGACGGCTGGCCAACGCCAGCTGAGGTTGGAAGTGCACATCGAACTGCCCGGCGTCCAGCGCGTGCCGAAACTGCGTGACCAGCTGGAAACGGCGCAGCAGAAGTTGCCCCATGCTGGGTACGTAACAGCGGACGGTCTCATCGGCACCGCGCGCTGCACGCAGCGCCATGTCAGCCCGCTGGACCAAAGTGTCCGCGTCCCGGGTGAATTCGATGTCGGTGAGTGCCACACCGGCTACCGCGCTGCACTCCACGGCGAGCTTGTCGACCGGATACGGCTGGCTCAGCACCGCCCGTAGCTGCTCGGCGACCTGCACCGCCCGTTGCGAGTCGACGTCCACCAGCAGCGCGGCGAAGGTGTCCCGCTCGAGCCGAGCGGTCAGCGCCCAGGCCGGCAGGGCGCGGCGCAGCCGCTCGCCGGCACCGACGATGACGCGGTCACCCCAGACGTGG
>DASQVB010000160.1:0-5546 GCA_035640975.1 Pseudonocardiaceae bacterium | reverse complement strand
TTCAACGTTTGCTGCTCGGCGGACAGGATCGTGAGGGCGTGCAACTTCGAGATCGGTGCCGCAGCGCTGCGGTCGTAGGGCTTGCGCACGTTGTCGATCGGGTGCCGGTGCTCGTAGCGGGTGGGCCGGCCCGGCATCACCTCGGTGAGCTGGTCGACGATCTTTTCCGCCTTGCGGTGCTGCAACATCTCGTAAAGATTCGCGTAGCGGTACAGGTGATCGAAGTCCTCCAGCACGCCGAACTCATAGCACTGCGTCAGGTACGGGTCGGGTTCCATCCGGGCGACCCACGCTGTGAGGTCGACCGCGACCTGCTCGTAGGACAGGGTCGTCTCCAGGGGCGATGACGAACCGGGCAGCAACCAGTTGACGGCCTTCTGCTGTTGCTGCTCCAGGTAGCGGACCTCGGCCAGCTTGTGCTTGACCTCCATGTCCGGGCAGAACCGGGCGAAGCTGTGGCTGAACAGCAGCGCCTCCATCTCGATACCGTTCATCGTGATGATCCGGCACTTGGTGTACGGGTCGCTGTGATCAGGATCGACCGGCTCGACGTCGAGCTCTCGCCAGCTACGGAGCTGCTTGTCCAGCGGGATACCGCGCTGTTCGAGCGGGTTGAAAGTCATGGGATTCCAAACCGTGGTGGGGTAGTAGGGCATCACCGCCTACCCCACTGAAAGTTCCCCGAAACGCCGACGAGCCTGTTCAGGATTTTCTTGTTACCTTTTGGTTACGGTCCAGCAGCGCGGCCACCCCGGCGACTCGTTGGGTGGAGTGACATGCCGCTAGACCACTCTGTCAGCCCACTGCTCGCTGGTCGCGGGCTGCGTTCCCACTCCGTAACGCTGGCCGCGCGGCAGACCGCGGCCGAGTTCTCTCCTGCCGGCCGAGAAGGATGAGTCGGTGAAGCGCCGCAAGCTCCTGGCGCACGGAGCCGCTGTGACGTTCGGCACCGCAGTGCTGGCAGCCGACAGTGCGCAATGGCTGGCCGGTCTTACCCAGACGCCGGCACCCAGCAACATCGGAATGGCCGATGTCAAGCAAGTTGAGGCTGTCACCAGGGCCATGCGCGCCCTGGACTACCAGTTCGGTGGCGGTGCGTGCCGGGACGCGGTCGCGGACCAACTGTCCTGGGCACAGCGCCTGCTGTCCGCGTCGAGCACTGAAGGGGTGCGGGCGCGACTTTTCCGGGCACTGGCCGACATGCAGAATCTAGCCGGATGGGCCACCTTCGACCTGGGGTTACTGGACTCTTCCCGCAAGCATTTCACCATCGCACTGCAGTACGCCAAGCAATCCGCAGACCCCGACCTGATGTCCAACATCATGTATCGGATCGGCCGGGTCTTCCTGCACCACGGCGCACCCCATGAGGCGCTCACGTGGTTCCAGCTGGGTCAGCGCCCCGCCCAGAACTCCGGATCGGAGCTGGCTGTTGCGGTGCTGTGCGGCAACGAAGCATGGGCCTACGCGATGATGGGCAACGCCGAGCAGGCCAGGAACCTGCTCGGCCGCTCTCACAATGAACTGGCCAGGGCCGATCTCACCGAGGCGCCCGACTGGGCCCGGTTCTACAACGAGACCGACATGCACGCCATGATCGGAACGGTACACACCGTGCTGTCAGCCATCGACGTCAAGCATGCTGCCATCGCCATCCCCGCGATCAACCAATCCCTGATCCATTACGACGAGTCGATGCGCCGTAGCCGGACCTTCATGCTCACCGCACTGGCCACCAATCACCTGCGCCAAGGTGACGTCGACCACGGTGTCCGGATCGGTCAAGACGCCCTGTCACTGGCCACCGGCCTGCAGTCGAAACGGGTAACTGATCGGCTGAGACCATTGGAACTCGCGGCAGCAGAATCGAACAACTCGGATTCCCGCCAGCTCGCTCACCTGATCCGCCAACAACGCTCACCGGCCCCGGCCGTCAGGACGCCTGACTGACCCCGCTGACGGCCGGGTCGAGGGCGCCCGAGGCCACTGGAAGGACCGTCAGGACGGTGTCCAGTCCAGTGATCGCTAGGATGCGGCGGGCCCGCGGCCCAGGCCGGCTGAGGATCAGTCGCCCACCGGTGGCGCGGAGTTGATCATCTGTGTGGACGAACACCTCCAGGCCGGTGGCGCTGAGGAAGTCCAGCCTGGCCAGGTCGAGCACGATCTCCTGAAAGCCATCTCGGTGCAGTTCATCGAGAACCCGCTGTAGGTGGGGTGCGCTGGCCAGGTCGAGCTCTCCGATCAGAACCACCCGGCTGCGATCGGTATCCGAACAGACCTCCACGCCCATCATCGGTCCGCGACCGTTGCGGACCGGCCCAATCCGTGAGTTGTCACTCATCGCCGGTACCCCCGCTGGTGTGCTGCTGCAGCGGCTGGTGGCTCAACCTTGCACCGACAATAGGCAAACAGTGCGCAGCGCAGCAACCCACGGCGCGCACATTGCGTCTATTGGCGCTGCCTGGCCGCCAGCTCGCCGGTGGTGGTGAGATGTTCGGCGACGTCGCGCAGCTTGGTGTTCGCCAGCTGGCTTGCCCGGATCAGGAGAGTGAACGCCTGCTCGGAGGTGATCTTGTGGCGCTCCATCAGGATGCCTTTGGCCTGCCCGATGAGATCGCGGGTGGTGATCGCCTGCACCAGCTGTTCTTGCTGCTGGGCGCCAGCCATCGCGATGGCGGCGTGCGCGGCGAGCAGGAGCCCGACGTGCTCGGACTCGTCGTCGAATGCCTCTACAGCCCCGCTGTAAAGGTTGAGGGCGCCGAGGTTGTCGCCGGTGACGTAGAGCTGGATGGACAGCATGCTGCCGACGCCGAGCTCGGCGGCTCGCTTGGCAAACTCCGGCCACCGCTGCTCGGCGCGCATGTCAGTCACCCGGACGGTCTTCTCCTCGTAGACGGAGTTCAGGCACGGTCCCTGGCCGGTGTCGTACTGCGCCTGATCGGCCGCGCGAACCAGTTCGTCGGTCCACGCCGCTGTGTGCACTTCCCGACGGCCTTTGACCACGGTGAGCCCGGCGGACTGGGCCCCGGGCACGTTGTCCACCGCGGCCTGCGCGATGCCGTTGAGGGTGTCCTGCAGTGATTGCTTCTCCTGCAGCTCACGGGCCAGCTCACTGAGCTGCCGGGCTAGCTGGTCGTCACCTGCGGCTCTTCCCTGGTTGCTCGCAGATGGCTCTCCCCGCTGGCCACGGGAATCACGATCGGAACTCATGGGTCAATCATGCCGCCTCCGCCGGGGCCGCCGGGACCGACATGGAGACATATGGGGGTAAAGACGACCCCAGATACCCCGATATGTCTCCATAGGTGGAAGGGCGGGGCTAGCGGTCTACGTCACCGCGGATGAAGGATTCGACGGCTTCGAACGCGTCGGAGTCGGAGTACTGCTCTGGGGGAGACTTCATGAAATAGGCCGAGGCGGAGACGATCGGACCGCCGATACCCCGATCCTGAGCGATCTTCGCAGCGCGGATCGCATCAATGATCACACCGGCGGAGTTGGGCGAGTCCCAGACCTCGAGCTTGTACTCCATGTTCAGCGGCACGTCGCCGAAGGCTCGCCCCTCCAGCCGCACGTAGGCCCACTTGCGGTCGTCAAGCCAGGGCACATGGTCTGATGGTCCGATGTGCACCGCCGCCTTCTCCATCTCGTGCGGCACCTGAGAGGTCACCGACTGCGTCTTGGAGATCTTCTTCGAAAGCAGCCGCTTGCGCTCCAGCATGTTCAAGAAGTCCATGTTGCCGCCGAAATTGAGCTGATAGGTGCGCACCAACTCCACCCCACGGTCCTCGAACAGCTTGGCCAGCACCCGGTGCGTGATCGTCGCCCCGACTTGAGACTTGATGTCGTCACCGATGATCGGCACCCCGGCTGAGGCGAACTTGCCCGCCCACTTCGGATCGGAAGCGATGAACACGGGCAGCGCGTTGACGAACGCAACCCCGGCGTCCAGCGCGCACTGGGCGTAAAACCGGTCGGCGGCCTCCGACCCTACCGGCAGGTACGACACCAGCACGTCGGCACCGGACTCGCGCAGCACGTCGACCACGTCCACCGGCTTCTCGTCGGACTCTGTGATGATGTCCTGGTAGTACTCGCCCAGGCCGTCCATCGTGTGCCCACGCGCCACGGTGACCCCCAGCGGCGGCACGTCGCAGATCGAGATGGTGTTGTTCTCGCTGGCCACGATGGCCTCAGACAGGTCGCGGCCCACCTTTTTGGCATCGACGTCGAACGCGGCGACGAACTGTAGGTCACCGACGTGGTACTCGCCGAACTTCACGTGCATCAGGCCAGGCACCCGGGTAGTGGGATCGGCGTCGCGGTAGTAATGCACACCCTGTATCAGGGAAGCAGCGCAGTTGCCCACGCCCACAATGGCTACCCGGATACTGCGACCGGCGTGACGCTCGACGCGCCCTTCAGTCATGGTCCGACCTTTCTGGTGTTATCCGGTAATGCTGCCGGGTTCGCCTGTTCATGGGCGATCAGTTCGTTGAGCCAGCGCACCTCGCGCTCGCTGGTGTCCAGTCCCATGCGGTGCAACTCGAGGGTGTAACGGTCGATCTGGTCGCCAGTCCGGGCAAGTGCAGCCCGCAACCCTTCTCGACGTTCCTCGACCCGGCGACGTCTTCCCTCCAGGATCCGCATCCTGACCTCGGCCGGCGTCCGCGAGAAGAACGCCATGTGCACGCCGAAGCAGCCGTCTTCCCAGGTTTGCGGGCCGGCATCGGCCAGCAAGGTGGCGAAGTACTCCTTGCCGTCCGCGGTGAGCTTGTACACCCGCCGGGCACGGCGTGACCAGGTCTTGCCGCGGCTGGCACGGAGGTCGTCGGCTCGCTCGTTGTCTTCGACGATGAAGCCGCGACGTTGCAACCGGCGCAATGTGGGGTACAGGGAGCCGAAGGAGCAAGCCCGGAACGCCCCGAGCAGGCCGGTGAGCCGTTTGCGCAATTCATAGCCGTGCATCGGATCGTCGTGGAGCACCCCGAGCACCGCTAGCTCCAGCACACGGCACCTCCTGTACAGGGCACATGGATGTATAAAGCTATTATATCGCGCCGATACATTGTCGTAGCCTCGGACCGGCGCCGGTGTCTCACTCCGCAGCGATGATCACGAAATGGTTGCGTAGGCTGTTGGCGTGCGGACCCAACGGCAGGTGGTGGACTATGCGTTGCAGCGCCGTGCGCTGCTCGCCGAGGTCTACGCCGGCCGGGCCGGGGTCATGGACGTCTGTGACGCGACCCCGTACCTGCTCCGTGCGGCCAAGTTCCACGGCGAACCCAGCTCGGTCACCTGCCCGGTATGCCGTAAGGAGCCGCTGACGCTGGTCTCCTGGGTGTACGGTGACGAACTCAAACATGCCGCAGGCTCTGCCCGGACCTTCGACGAACTCAACCGGATGGCGACGCTGTTCGAGGAGTTCAGCGTGTACGTTGTCGAGGTTTGCCGGACATGCAGCTGGAACCACCTGGTGCAGTCATACGTCCTGGGAACCAGAGGTGTGGGGAGCCGGCGGTCCCGCAGGAGGACTGCGGCGGAGT
>DASQVB010000159.1:0-8802 GCA_035640975.1 Pseudonocardiaceae bacterium | reverse complement strand
CCGACACGCTCGACATCCGGATCAACGGACTCCTGCTCTGTCACGGCGGCACGGTGGCGGCCGACCGCTCGAAGGCGGACCTGTCCGGCCGGGACATCACCGTCGAGATCGACCTGCACCTCGGCGACGGGCAAGCCACCGTGCTTACCACGGACCTTTCCCACGGATACGTTGACGAGAACAGCGCGTACTCGTCATGACGACGAAGATCGATGCCGCGGCACAGAAAGCCGCGGTGCTCGCCGAAGCGCTGCCCTGGTTGCAGCGCTTTCACGGGACCACCGTCGTGATCAAGTACGGCGGCAGCGCGATGCTGGAGGATGAGCTCAAGCACGCGTTCGCCCAGGACATGGTCTTTCTGCGGCTCGCTGGGCTTTGCCCAGTCGTGGTGCACGGTGGCGGGCCCCAGATCAGCGCCATGCTTGACCGCCTGGGCATGGCGGGGGAGTTCCGCGGAGGATTGCGGGTCACCACCGAAGAGACGATCGACGTCGTGCGCATGGTCCTGTTCGGTCAGGTAGGCCGCGAGCTCGTCGGGATGATCAACGCGCACGGTCCATTCGCTGTTGGGCTCTCCGGCGAGGACGCGCAGCTGTTCACCGCCGTCCGGCGTACCGCTACCGTGGACGGCGAGCAGGTCGACGTGGGGCTGGTCGGCGATGTGGTCGCAGTGAACCCCGCCGCAGTGCTCGACATCGTCAACGCCGGGCGCATTCCGGTGGTATCCGGACTGGCCCCGGACCCCGGCGGCGTGGTGCACAACGTCAACGCTGACACCGCTGCAGCGGCACTGGCCGTCGCGCTGGGCGCCGAGAAGCTCGTCATGCTCACCGACGTTGAGGGGCTCTACACCGACTGGCCGGACCGATCCAGCCTGCTGTCCCAGGTGACCGCCGATCAGCTGGAGGGGCTGCTGCCGGGTCTGTCCGCCGGGATGGCGCCGAAGATGGAGGCCTGCTTGCGCGCGGTCCGGGGGGGAGTGCCACGGGCCCATGTCATCGATGGCCGGGTGGCGCATTCGGTTCTTCTAGAGGTGTTCACCACCGATGGGGTAGGGACGATGGTCCTACCCGAGGAGGGTCACGACTGATGCCTACCGCGGACCTTCAGCGGCGCTGGGAAGCCGCGTTGATGGCCAACTACGGGACGCCCGCGCTGGCGTTGGCCCGAGGCGCAGGAGCGGAGGTGTGGGACGTCGGCGGCCGGCGCTACCTGGACCTACTCGGTGGTGTCGCGGTGAACGCGCTGGGCCACGCGCACCCGGCCATTGTGCGCGCCGTCACCGAGCAGATCAGCACCCTCGGGCAGGTCTCCAACCTGTACCTCAGCGAGCCGGCGATCACGCTAGCCGAGACCCTGCTCGACCTGCTCGGCGCAACCGGATCGGGACGGGTGCTGTTCTGCAACTCCGGTGCAGAGGCCATCGAGGCCGCATTCAAGATCGCCCGACGCACTGGGCGGCGCAAAATGATCGGTGCATACGGTTCCTTTCACGGCCGAACCATGGGTGCGCTGGCGCTCACCGGGCAGCCCGCCAAGCGGGATCCCTTCGAGCCGATGCCGCCCGGCGTGGTCTTCGTGCCCTACGGCGACCCCGCGGCCCTGGCGTCGGTGGTCGACGGCGACACCGCCGCGGTGTTCCTCGAGCCCGTCCAGGGCGAGAACGGTGTGGTGATCCCCCCCGAGGGCTACCTGCAGGCCGCTCGTGAGATCACCACCGCGCACGGGGCGCTGCTGGTGCTCGACGAGGTACAGACGGGCATCGGCCGGACCGGCACCTGGTTCGCCCACCAGTCCGTGGGTGTGACTCCGGACGTGGTCACCCTCGCCAAGGGTCTCGGCGGGGGGCTGCCGATCGGGGCGTGTATCGGCATCGGATCCGCCGCGCATCTGCTGCAGCCCGGCCAGCACGGCTGCACTCTCGGTGGCAACCCGGTCTGCTGCGCGGCCGCGCTGGCCGTGCTGGCGACCATCGCCTCGGATGGCTTGCTCGATCATGCTGCGCGACTCGGTAAGGAGATCGCTGTCGGGATATCGGCGCTGCACCACCCGCTCGTCGGATCGATCAGCGAGGCAGGCCTGCTCATCGGCATCGGTCTGACCTCGCCCGTTTCCGCAGCAGTCGCAGCCGCTGCGCGGGATGCGGGTTTCCTGGTCAACCCGGCCGTGCGGGACCGGATCCGGCTGGCCCCACCGCTGGTGCTCACCGACGCCCAGGCACGGGAGTTCGTCAACGCCCTGCCTGAGATCCTGGATCGGGTGCAATAGCAAATGCCCAGGCACTTCCTGCGCGATGACGACCTCACCCCGGCCGAGCAGCGGGAGATCCTCGACCTGGCAGACGAATTCAAGGCCGACCCGCTCGGGCACACCCCGCTGGCCGGCCCACGATCCGTCGCGGTGATCTTCGAGAAAAGCTCGACGCGAACCCGGCTGTCGTTCCAGATCGGTATAGCCCAACTCGGCGGCAACCCGGTGATCGTCGACATCGGCACGATGCAGTTGGGCCGTGCGGAGACCATCGAGGACACCTCGCGGGTGCTGTCCCGCTACGCCGACGCGGTGGTGTGGCGCACCTATGCACAGACCCGGATCGAAGTCATGGCCGGCGTCTCGCGGGTGCCGGTGGTCAACGCGCTCACCAACGAGTTTCACCCCTGCCAGGTGCTCGCCGACCTCCAGACCATCCGCGAGCGGCACGGTCGCCTGGCCGGACTGACCCTCACCTACCTGGGCGACGGGGCGAACAACATGGCCCATTCCTTGCTGCTCGGTGGCGCCACCGCTGGGCTGCATGTCCGGATCGCCGCTCCGGACGGATTCCAGCCGCTGCCCGACGTGCTACTCGCGGCGAAACACCGCGCCGCGGAGACCGGGGGAAGTGCCACCGTGCTCAGCGACCCGCTCGGGGCGGTCGATGGAGCCGATGTGCTCGTCACCGACTCCTGGACCTCGATGGGCCAGGAGAACGACGGGGTCGACCGGGTCACCCCGTTCCGCTCGCTGCAGATCAATGCTGAGCTGCTGGCACGCGCTTCCGAAGGAGGCACCAAGCAGATCACAGTGCTGCACTGCCTGCCCGCGCACCGTGGGGCCGAGATCACCGACGAGGTGCTCGACGGTCCGGCCAGCGGGGTGTGGGACGAGGCCGAGAACCGGCTGCACGCTCAGAAGGCGCTGCTGGCCTGGTTGCTGGGTCCGGAGCGCGCGGCATGACGTCTACCCGGGTCGGCCGGCAGGCCCGCATCGTCGAGCTGGTGACCCATCGCGCGGTGCGCAGCCAAACGGAACTGGCCGCCCTGCTCGGTGGTGAAGGCATCGAGGTCACTCAAGCGACGTTGTCCCGGGATCTGGACGAGCTCGGCGCAGTGAAGTTGCGTGGCGTGGACGGTGGTGCGCCGGTGTATGTCATCCCCGAGGACGGCAGCCCGGTACGCGGCGTGGAAGGCGGCACCGCCCGGCTCGGGCGGATCCTGTGCGAGCTGCTGGTCTCCGCCGATGCCAGCGCGAACCTCGCTGTGCTACGCACACCCCCCGGGGCGGCCCACTTCGTGGCCAGTGCGCTGGATCGGGCGGCGCTGACCGATGTGGTCGGGACCATCGCCGGAGATGACACCATCCTGGTGGTCGCCCGCGAACCTCTCCCCGGGGCGGCACTCGCGGAGCGGATCATGGCGCTAGCGCGCCCGTGAGCGCGAACCGGGGCTATAACACTGTTTGCCACTCACGACCTCGACCGAAGGGAGAGCAGGGATGACTGAGCGGGTGGTGCTGGCCTACTCCGGTGGGCTGGACACCTCGGTGGCGATCGGGTGGATCGCCGAGAGAACCGGAGCTGAGGTCGTCGCGGTGGCAGTCGATGTCGGGCAGGGCGGCGAGGACCTGGAGACGATCCGCAAGCGGGCGCTGGCCTGCGGTGCAGTGGAAGCCGTCGTCACCGACGCTCGCAGCGAGTACGCCGAGCAGTACTGCCTCCCAGCGCTCAAGGCCAACGCTCTGTATATGGACCGCTACCCGCTGGTGTCGGCGCTGTCCCGACCCCTGATCGTCAAGCATCTGGTGGCAGCCGCGAAGTACCACGGTGCCAGCACCGTCGCGCATGGCTGCACCGGCAAGGGCAACGACCAGGTGCGCTTCGAAGTCGGCATCGGTGCGCTGGCCCCCGACCTACAGGTGATCGCTCCGGTCCGGGACTACGCGTGGACTCGAGAAAAGGCCATCGCCTACGCCGCGGAGCGCAACCTGCCGATCGACGTCACCAAACGTTCGCCGTTCTCGATCGACCAGAACATGTGGGGCCGAGCGGTGGAGACGGGTTTCCTCGAAGACCTGTGGAACGCTCCCACCAAGGACGTGTACTCCTACACCGCCGATCCGACCGAGTGGAAGGCACCGGAGCAGGTGGTGATCGCTTTCGAGTCGGGTGTGCCGGTCACGATCGACGGTGCGCCGGTCACCATGCTCGAAGCCATCCAGCAGCTCAACGAGCGGGCTGGAGCGCACGGCGTCGGTCGGCTGGACCTGGTCGAGGACCGGCTGGTCGGCATCAAGAGCCGTGAGATCTACGAGGCGCCCGGGGCGATCACCCTGCTCACCGCGCACCAGGAGCTGGAAAACGTCACCGTCGAACGAGACCTGGCCAGGTACAAGCGCAACGTCGAGCAACGCTGGACCGAACTGGTCTACGACGGGCTCTGGTTCTCCCCGCTCAAGCGAGCCCTGGACGCCTTCATCACCGAATCCCAGCACCACGTCACCGGGGAGATCCGGATGGAGCTGGCCGGCGGCCGCGCCACAGTGGTCGGGCGGCGTAGCCCGCAGTCGCTCTACGACTTCAACCTGGCCACCTACGACGAGGGTGACACTTTCGACCAATCCCTGGCCAAGGGGTTCGTGCAACTGTGGGGGCTGCCCTCAAAAATCGCCGCCCAACGAGACCTGCGAGGCTTCCCACCGTGACCACACTTTGGGGTGGCCGGTTCAGCGGCAAACCGGCCGATGCGATGACTGCACTGAGCCTGTCGACACACTTCGACTGGCGACTCGCCCGGTACGAGCTGCGGGGCTCCCGGGCCCACGCCCGGGTGCTGCACGATGCCGGGCTGCTCAACGACGGTGAGCTGGACGCGATGCTCGACGCACTGGACCACCTTGACGCCGACGTCAGCTCCGGCGCGTTCGTCCCGATGCCCGAGGACGAGGACGTGCACAGCGCTTTGGAGCGCGGTCTGATCGAACGCGCCGGGCCGGAACTCGGCGGCGCGCTGCGCGCCGGTCGCTCGCGCAACGACCAGGTCGCGACGCTGTTCCGAATGTGGTTGCGCGATGCTGCCCGCCGGGTTGCGGCCGGCACCCTGGACGTGATCGACGCGTTGCTCGATCAGGCGCAGACGCATCCGGACGCACCCATGCCGGGGCGGACCCATATGCAGCACGCCCAGCCGGTGCTGCTCGCCCACCACCTGGGAGCGCATGTCCAGGCCTTGCTGCGCGACGTCGAGCGGCTGCGCGACTGGGATGCCCGGGCCGCCGTCTCGCCCTACGGTTCGGGTGCTCTGGCGGGTTCGTCGCTGGGCCTGGACCCGGCAGCGGTGGCCGCCGAACTCGGCTTCCGTGCCCCGGTGGAGAACTCGATCGACGGCACGGCATCGCGCGACTTCGCCGCCGAGGCCGCCTTCGTGCTGGCAATGCTGGCCGTCGATCTGTCCCGGATCGCCGAGGAGATCATTCTGTGGGCCACCGCCGAGTTCGGTTATGTCGCCCTCGATGATGCCTACTCGACCGGCAGCTCGATCATGCCGCAGAAGAAGAACCCCGATGTGGCCGAATTGGCTCGGGGTAAGGCGGGCCGGCTGATCGGCAACCTCACCGGGCTGTTGGCCACGCTCAAGGCGCAGCCGCTGGCGTATAACCGGGACCTGCAAGAGGACAAGGAGCCGCTGTTCGACTCCGTCGACCAGCTCGAATTGCTCCTGCCCGCGATGGCCGGAATGGTCGGCACCCTGGTCTTCGACACTGACCGGCTCGCCGAGCTGGCTCCAGCCGGGTTCGCGCTCGCCACGGACCTGGCCGAATGGCTGGTGCGTCAGGGGGTGTCCTTCCGCACCGCACACCAGGCGGCCGGGGCCTGCGTACGGCTGGCCGAACACCGCGGGGTGGAGCTGTCGGAGCTGTCGGAGATGGAGCTCACTGCCATCCATCCCGAGCTCACCACTGACGTGCACCGGGTGCTCAGCGTCGCTGGCTCGATCGGCTCCCGGGACGCTTACGGGGGCACTGCGCCTGACTGTGTCGCCGAGCAGTTGCAGCGAGTCCGGCACGTGGTCGACGAGCACCGGGGCTGGATCACGTTGTGACAGTGGGGACGTTCGCCCGCGAATGTCTCGCTGTGGACGTCTTGCCAGCTGCTCGGCTGCTGCTGGGCTGCCAGCTGGTCGCGGACCGGCCGGAGGGCCAGGTGGCCGTCCGGCTTGTCGAGCTGGAGGCCTATCGCGGCTCTGACGATCCGGCGGCGCACTCCTACCGCGGCCGCACCGCCCGCAACGCCGTCATGTTCGGCCCGCCCGGGCATCTGTATGTGTACTTCGTCTACGGAATGCACTTCTGCGCCAACGTGTCCTGCCTGCCCGACGGGCAAGCGGGCGCGGTGTTGCTGCGCGCCGCCGAGGTCGTCTCGGATCTCGAGGTCGCTCGGCTACATCGACCCACGGCACGGTCTGACGCCGAGCTCGCTCGTGGCCCAGCCAGGCTTGCGACGCTGCTCGGACTGCGTCGGGAGCACAACGGCCTGGACCTCACCGACCCGGCGTCGCCGGTGCGGCTGCTGGCCGGCGATCCGGTGCGCGCCGACCTGGTACGCACCGGTCCTCGGGTTGGTGTCGCCGCGGCGAAGGACCGGCCGTGGCGGTTCTGGGTGCACGGTAGCCCGGCGGTGTCGGCTTACCGCCGCCACCGGCAACCTGCCTGATCCACAAGGGATCATCCGGTGCGGGATGATGCAGTGGTGGCAGAGCACATCCTTGACGAGCTGAGCTGGCGCGGTCTGATTGCGGAGAGCACCGACCTCGACGCGCTGCGCCGGGAATGCGACGCAGGCCCGGTAACCGTCTACGACGGTTTCGATCCCACCGCGCCGAGCCTGCACATCGGCAACCTGGTACAGATCCTCACACTGCGCCGGTTCCAGCGGGCCGGCCATCGCCCCCTTGCGCTGGTGGGGGGCGCCACCGGCCTCATCGGCGACCCGAAGGCCACCGCTGAGCGCACCCTCAACACCCGGGAGGTCGTCGCTGAGTGGGTGCAGCACATTCGCGGGCAGATCGAGCCGTTCCTCGAATTCGACGGCCCGCAGGCTGCACGCATGGTCAACAACCTGGACTGGACCGAGCCACTGTCAGCGATCGACTTCCTGCGCGACGTCGGCAAGCACTTTCGCGTCAACCGCATGCTGGCCAAGGAGGCGGTGAGCGCGCGGCTGAATTCCGACGCCGGGATCAGCTACACCGAGTTCAGCTACCAGCTGCTGCAAGCCATGGACTTCCTCGAGCTGTACCGCCGAGACCGCTGCACGCTGCAGGTGGGCGGCAGTGACCAGTGGGGCAACCTCACCGCCGGCGTCGACCTGATCCACCGGGTGGAGCAGCGTTCGGTACACGCCCTGGCGACCCCACTGATCACCAAGGCGGACGGGACCAAGTTCGGGAAGACCGAGAGCGGCACGGTGTGGCTCGCCCCCGAGCTGACCAGCCCTTACGCCTTCTACCAATTCTGGATCAACGCCGAGGATTCGCAGGTCGTCGGGTACCTGCGGGTGTTCACAGATCTCTGCCGGGAGGAGATTGCCACCCTCGAGCTCGAGACGGCTCAACGGCCGCAGGCGCGAGCAGCGCAGCGGACGCTGGCCGCGGAGGTGACCGCGCTGGTGCACGGTTCGCAGGAGGCGCACCGCGCGGCAGCGGCCAGCCAAGCATTGTTCGGCCAGGGAGAACTGCGCGAGTTGGACGCCCGCACGCTGGATGCCGTGATGGCGGAGGCACCCACCGGGCAAGTGTTGCTGGCCGACCAGCCCACGATCATCGATCTGCTGGTGGCCAGCGGTCTTGCCGACAGCAAGGGTGCCGCCCGTCGCACGGTCCGCGAAGGTGGTGCGTCGGTGAACAACGCCAAAGTCGGGGATGAGGGCTGGACGCCGGCGGAGTCTGATCTGCTGCCGGGCGGCTGGCTGGTCCTTCGACGAGGCCGGCGGCACACCGCTGGCGTGCGAGTTCAGTGATCGTCTCAGTGCTCTCCCTGGGGTTTCTGCCGTGTCCAGTGGCTGTGTGGGAGCTGATTGACCTGCTCGACACGCCGATTTGACTTCTACCGTGCACTCCGCGTAGCTTTCCCTTCGCCCCGCAGGGGAACGGACGAAACGTCCAACACACAGAGTGCGAGACGTCAGGCCGGGCCGCGGAGCACATGACTCGGACAGCTGGTAAGCTTGATGAGTCGCCGGGACCAGCCGGGAAGCTTCTCGCGAAGTTGACCATCAGGGACCGGGCACGTCGAGCAAGTCATCCCGGAACAAATGCCGTTGTGGCGGTTTGTGATGGTGTGTGTTTGTTCTTTGAGAACTCAACAGTGTGCCGAATGTTAGTGCCATGTTTGTTTTGTGTTGTTTTAGGTTTTGCTAGTGATCAGTGCGGCGTCTGCCCTGTGGGGTGGGTGTCGTTTTCTGTTGAGGCATTCAACGGAGAGTTTGATCCTGGCTCAGGACGAACGCTGGCGGCGTGCTTAACACATGCAAGTCGAGCGGTAAGGCCC
>DASQVB010000158.1:0-6856 GCA_035640975.1 Pseudonocardiaceae bacterium | reverse complement strand
GGGATAACGCTCGCGGCAAGCTTCGCGCTACTGGCACTGATCCCGCTGGTGCCATTTCGCGAGCTAGCCTTCGCGATGGCGGTCGGCGTCCTGATCGACGCCTTCATAGTCCGGTCACTGCTCATGCCTGCGCTGATCTCGCTGGTCGGTCGAGCCAGCGGCTGGCCGGGGAAGAAACTGGCCAGCCCACGCCGGGTACGTTGACCGCCAAGAAATGACCCCAGCGCCGGCCGAGTCATTGTACGGAATCACCCGATCCGGGAAACACGCGCGAGATTACTGTCCGCGAAAGCGGGAATCCTTTTGAGAAGCCAACCCACGGGCGCGAGCCCCGGACCTCACAATTGCGCAGGAGCACTCGTGAAGCAGACCACGAAAGTCGCTCGGAGCACGGCGCTGCGCCGTCCGCTTGCCGTACTCGTCTCCGCCGCGGGGCTTGTAGTCGCAGGCTGCGCCAACCCCGCTGAAGCACCCAGCGCGCCGTCCCCTCCCGTGGTGACTTCGGCGCCGCAGGCCGACCCGCAGGCGGCGACTCTCCAGTGGGCGAGGTCGATGTGCCAGTCGCTGGACCCCGCTTTTGACCAGCTCGGCGCACCGCCCGAGCTTGACCTCGGCAACCTCGCCGCGACTCGGCAGGCCTACATCGACTATCTAACCAACGCGCGAAACGCCGCAGCACAGGCGAACGAACAGCTCTCGTCAGTGGGAGCCCCACCGGTGGACAACGGCCAGGAAGTCTTCGACAACATGCGCAACCAGCTCACCCAGGTGCGCGAAGATCTTGATGAAGCATTGGCGCAACTGAACCGGTCTGACCCCAACGACGTGGCAGCGATCGGATTGGCCCTCGGCTCGGCCGGCAATGTTCTGGGTGCGCTGGGTAATCGCACACAGATGCTCAGCGACCTCGCCATCGAGCCGCAACTGCGCACCGCCATCAACCAGACGCCCGAGTGCCAAAATGTGGCCGGAGTGGGCGGGACAACCGGCACTAACCCACCGGGATCGCCGCAGCCGCCAGGCTGAGCGGGGATGACAAGCGAGGCTGCGCTAACGGGTGGTTCCCGATAGGTGAGAATGGCAGCACACGTCCGCCGGAAGAGGTCCACGTTGTCTACGGTGGGTCCCATTGGCGTGCCACTGCCGAGCGTCGGACCAACCGTTGGAGATGTGGATGTCCCAGCTGCTTGAGCGCCACACGGTCGACTACTCGCTGCAGTCGGACAACCGCAGGCGGCCACGCCGGAAGCTGCTTGCCGCCGCTGTCGGGATCGCAGTCCTGGTGCCGGTCAGCACACAGCTCGTGGACGTATTTCCGGGCTGGAGCAACCCGTTCGCCCCGCAGATCGTGGATCACAGTCCGGCCCCGTTGCTGATGGCACTACAGGACCTGTCGCAGTATCACGCCGCTACCGGCACTTTTCAGGTGGTAGTGGATGTCGAGCGCGACACGCCGAATGTGCCCTCGCTGATCAGCGGCGAGCGGACGACCTTCCTTGGCATCGGCTCGGTCAACGCGACAGTGGACTTCACCAATGTCGGCGCGGACCACGTGACGGTGTCGCCGGACCGGCGCAAGGTCGCCATCGCCCTGCCGGCTCCGCAGCTGGCCCCCGCAGTGGTGGACCCGGCCGCGAGCCGCGTGGTCGGCCGCGAGCGTGGCCTCGTCAATCGGATTGCCGCGGCATTCGACGACAGCCCGACCAGCGAGCAACAGCTCTACCAGCTCGCCCAGGCCAAGATGAACGCTACCGCCACGGCGAGCGGCCTGACTCAGCGCGGCGAGGAGAACACCCGCCGAATGCTCACCACGCTGGCCCGCGCACTGGGCTTCACGGACGTCACCGTCACCTTCGACGCCCCGTCGAAGGTGGAACACTGATCGCGCATAGATCGTTGGTCAGCCGGGCGGCGGAGCACAGAACTCCGGCGTCAATGGGGCATCTTCGTCGCCGTGACTGCCCGCCTCGACCGGCAGGACGGAATCGTCCTTCGCTGCCCTTGCCGCGGCCGGCGAGTCCTCAACAGCCTTGATTCCACCCGCCGATCCCACAAGATTGGTCAGGCCTGCACGCTCGTCCGGGCGCAACGGGCGCTCATCGGGCTGCTCGCCAGGATCGCCGTCCTCACTGCCGGTCGCCATCGCAGTGTCCGGCATCGGTGGGCAGTATGGAGAAAGGACATGCCGTCAGGCACGTGCAGCTGCTGACCAGGAACCACGGCGGACCCCACAATGCCGTTCAGTTGCCGGATCCGCTGCACCACGGCGCGTTGGTCAGCTCTTGGTGCTACCCGCTGTGCCACGTCCCACACGGTTTCGCCCGCGCCCACGCGGGTCACCACCGTGTCGGCCGGGATCGCTGCATGCGGTTGCGACCCAGTCCAATCGAGGCCGCCGACGACGGCCAACATCACGGTGGCAGACACCACGAGGGTGGCCATCCGGCCGGACCGCAACGCTACTGGGGGGGCGTTGTCCACCTCGGCCACTGCTGGCGCCAGTAGCGGCGCTTGACATGCCACCGGTCGGCGCAGCACCGCAGTGGCAGCCGGCAGGGGCACCGGACGCGCGGAAAAGGACCGGCCACGCGCCGGTGGGTGCCTGCGCCTGACATCCCTCGGTACGACTTTTCCACTGGAGGTCGCGGGCCGATGGCTCAACTGTGCTGATGCCGTCATCGAGACTCCTCATTCCGGGAACCACCGAGCGAGGCCCTCTCGAACCGCTGAGCGATGGCGCCTGGATGGCGCATAGGTAGACGTCAATCAGATTGCGGACCGCCATGGACGTTGCCATTGGTTACTGCTGAGGTGCTGCAGGTCCCGGCCGGACGGTGGGGGTGGGCATCCGTCCGGCCGGGTAGCTGGAGGCAACATTCAGTCCCGAAAAGCGTCCTTAGCCTTTTCCTCGGCCTGCTTGGCGTCGCCCTTGACCTGGTCGATCTTGCCCTCCGCTTCGAGGGATTTATTACCAGTGGTCTTGCCGACGACCTCGTTGGCTCTGCCCTTCAGTTCCTGGGCTTTGTTCCAGATCTTGGCTGCCATACCCATCGGGCGCTCCTTGGTGCGTGGATTCAGTGGAGTACTCGCAACGGTCCGCTTGTTCTTCCGCCTCGGTGGCGGTGTCTGCTCCGACAACCCAGGACCGTTGGTTGCGATCGGTTACCCTCTCTCACCGTCAGTAAACATCGCATCTCAGGGTAGCCCGCTGATGACCGCCGGACAGCACGACGGCCCTGATAGGACTGCCGCCTCGTGGTTTGCTGCAGCGTCGGCCGAGGTACACCGATGTCATGACCGCTGAGCGTGCCACCCGACCAGCGCGGTCGCAGTACTGCACCCGTCCGCCCGAAGGGCATCCACATGCGCCCCGTTGCTGAGCAGACCGTGCTCGTCACCGGCGCCACCGACGGGCTGGGCAAGGGTCTGGCCACCGAGCTCGCCCGGGCCGGCGCCACTGTCCTGGTGCATGGCCGCGACGACAACCGCGGCAAGGCGACCCTCGCCGACATCACCGCGGCCACCGGCAGCGAGCGGCTGCGCTGGTACCGCGCCCACCTTGCCCATCTTGATCAGGTCCGCGACCTCGCCACCGCCGTTGCAGCCGACATTCCGCGGCTGGACGCGCTGGTCAGCAATGCCGGAATCGGTGCCGACGTGCCATCCGGCGGACGGCAGGAAAGCGCCGACGGAATCGAGCTGCGCTTCGCCGTCAATTACCTCGCAGGCTTCCTGCTCACCCGGCTGCTGCTGCCCACCCTGCGCGCCTGCGCCCCGGCCCGAATCGTCCAGGTCAGCTCGGCTGGACAGGCAGCCATCAATTTCGATGACGTCATGCTCACCCGCTCCTACAGCGGCGTGCAGGCCTATTGCCAGAGCAAGCTCGCGCAGATCATGTTCACTTTCGATCTTGCTGATGAGCTCGCCGCCACCGGCGTCACCGCCACCGCCTTGCATCCCGCCACCTACATGCCCACCAAGATGGTCCCGCGCCCGGTCAGCACGCTGCAGTCCGGCATCGACGCCACGCTCCGCCTGGTGATCGACCCGGCCCTGGACGGGGTGACCGGCCGCTACTACAACGGCCAGCGGAAGGCCCGCGCCGACCCGCAAGCCTATGACCCAGTTGCCCGCGCACGTCTCCGGGCGCTGTCCGAGCAGCTCACCGGACTCCCCCAAAGCAGCGATGAGCCTTCGGCTGAGCAGCCGCGTGAATGGTAGAATGTGACGTTGTTCACGTTAGGTCACGGCACCGCTGACCGGCACCGGATGCTGGAGCTACTGGATACGGTCGGAATCCGCGAACTGGTCGACGTGCGGACCGCTCCGGGCAGCCGACGCAACCCTGATGTCGCGCGCGACGAGATGTCCTGCTGGCTACCCGAACATGGCATCGAGTACCGCTGGGAACGGCGGCTGGGTGGCTGGCGCAAGCCGCCGCCCGACTCACCCGACACCGGGCTGCGCAACCGCTCCTTCGCGGGGTACGCGGCTTACATGCGTACCCGGGACTTTCTCGACGCGGTCCGCATCCTCCTCGACGAGGCAGGCGACCGTGCGACGACGGTGTTGTGCTCGGAGTCAGTGTGGTGGCGCTGTCATCGCCGGATGATCGCGGATTTCGCGGTACTGAGCGCCCAGTGGCCGGTGCTGCATCTCATGCATGACGGGCGCGTGTGCGAACACCGTCCGACCGACGTAGCTCGCGTCCGAATTGATGGCCTGCTCGTCTACGACCGGGTCGAGCACCGACGGCCTGGGGCGTCAGACGGCGGCTGACACGTCGAGTCCTCAATAACCTCGGTCATCTCTGCTGATCGTGCAAGCTCCACCGGCACCGCCGACTTGTCGGAATGCAACGGGCGCTCGTCAAGCTGTGCCGGGTTCGCCGTCCCCGATACTGTGGTGAGGTGAGCTCGGTACGCCCGGTCCCGGAGACCGAGCTCATGAGCGGCGAGGAGCTCTCCGCCGACGACGCCTGGCACACGGTGCGGCGCCATCACCTCGGTCGCCTCTTCGCTGCGGCGTTCCTGCGCTTCCGATACGGCGACGGGTTCAGTCATGCCCGCGCCTTTGCGTTACAGCTCGCCCTGGCGACGGTGCCGCTGGTCATCGCCGGGGCCGGGCTCGCGTCGGCTCTGGGCGCGGAGTCGTTCGCCGAGGTCGTGGCGCGCACGGTGGTGGCGATCTCGCCCGGAAGCAGTGATGAGCTGCTTCGGCAGGTCATCATCGAGGGTGGTGCGACCGACGAGGGCAGCGAGCGGGGGGAGGTCGTGGTCGTCCTCGGATTGGTCACCGCCTTCCTCGCCGCCACCTCAGCGTTCGCCCAACTCGAGCGGGGCGCCAACCGCATCTACGGCACGGAGCGGGATCGCCCGAGCCTGCGCAAGTACGGCCTGGCGATGGTGCTGACGGTGACCGCGGGCGTGGCCATGGCCGTCGGGTTGCTGTGCATCGTGGCCGGGGAGGCGTTCGGGGATGCTGTCGAGCAGGTCTATCGATGGGGTGACACAGCCGAGACCGTGTGGGACGTGCTGCGGTGGCCGCTGGGGCTCGGCGCGCTGTTCGCCGCGGTGACCGCGCTGTTCCGCTACGCCCCGCGACGGCGACAGCCCGGGCTTACCTGGCTGGCGGTCGGGGCCGGGGTGACCGTGCTGGGGTGGTTGATCGTTTCCATCCTGCTCGGGGTGTACATCGCCGTTGCCGACAACTTCGACGACACCTACGGGCCGCTGACCGCGGTGATGGCGCTGCTGTTGTGGGCCAACGCCACCGGCGTCGCCCTGCTCGCCGGGGTCGCGTTGGCGGCCCAGCTCGAGGCCGTCCGGGCGGGTCGGATCGACCCGTTGCTGGCCGACAGCGACGACGACGGCATCCCCGACGAGCTTGACGAGGAAAGCGCCGGTTCGACCCGGTATTGATCTACTGCTACGAACCCTCGTGAACCGCATTGGTTGACGTCGGCATGGCGCAGACCCGGGACCGACCGGCAGGGCGCAGGCCAGGACGAGGATGATGCCGCCGTGCTCACTGCTGTGCTGTTCGGGTTGGCCGCGTCCAGCGCTCTTGTCATTGGTGCCCTCGTCGGCACGCGTTGGACTCCGCCCAAGCGGGTGACTGGGGTGCTGTTGGCGTTCGCGAGTGGCGCGCTCATCTCTGCGTTGGCGTTTGAGCTGTTCGAGGAAGCGTTCACGATGGGCGGTGCGGTGCGCGCCGGGCTCGGGCTACTCGCGGGGGCCGCGACGTTCGTCGCCGTCGACACGGCCCTCGACCGTTACATCAGCGGGAGGTCCGGGCCCGAGCAGCGCGAGGTCGTCGCGTCTGGCGCCCGCAGTGGGGTGGGGCTGGCGCTGCTGGCGGCGGTGACGCTGGACGGGGTGCCGGAGAACGTCGCGCTGGGAGTATCGCTGGTTGGCGGCGCGTCGCTGTCCCTGCTCGTCGCGATCTTCTTCTCCAACCTGCCGGAGTCACTGGTCGGTGCTGTTGCCATGCGCGAGTCAGGACTGCGTTCGCGCACTGTGGTGCTGACCTGGGTTGCTTGTGCGGTGCTGTTAGCCGCGGCGGTCGTGCTGGGCCGAGGCGTGGCGAGCGGTTTGAGCGAGCATGTCCTCGCAGTGGCGCTGGCCTTCGCCGGAGGAGCGGTGCTGGCCTCGCTCGCTGACACGCTGATGCCCGAGGCGTTCGAGCACGGTCGACCACTCAACGCCTTCGCCACCGCCGCGGGGTTCTTCCTGTCGTTTGTGCTTGCAGCCTAATCAGCCAGGCCGGTTCAGGTCGGGCCGTGCTGCTCCCCCGAGGGCTGCTGAATGGTGATGTCCTGGGTGCGGCAGCCACGGTGATGGAGTTTCGGCGAAGC
>DASQVB010000157.1:0-3876 GCA_035640975.1 Pseudonocardiaceae bacterium | reverse complement strand
CAGTACGTCGAATCGCCGTCCAGCTTGGCCGGGGAAGGCCGGCAACACCAGTGCCGCGGCCACTGCTCCCAGGATCCCGATCGGTACGTTGATGAAGAAGATCAGCCGCCAGTCCACGTACTCGACCAGATAGCCACCCAGCGTTGGCCCGAGTGCCGGGGCGCACACGACTCCCAGGCCATACATGCCCATAGCGGCACCGAGCCGGTCCCGCGGCACGATCCGGTACAGGATCGACAGCGTGATCACCGGCAGGATCCCACCCGGGATTGCCTGGATGATCCGGAACATCACCAGGCTGTTGAGGTCCCAAGCCAGCCCGCACAGCGCCGATCCGGCGGCGAACGTCAGAAGTGCCAGGTTGTATACCCGGCTCAGCCCGAAGCGATCCCCCAGCCACGCAGTGGCCGGCACCACCACGCCCAACGCCAGGGTGTAGGCCGTGACCACCCATTGCACCTCATCGGTGGTCACCCCGTACTCGTTCTGAATGGTCGGTATGGCCACATTGACGATGCTGATGTCCAGGATCGACATGAACATTCCGGCGATCAGCACCGCCAGCGGCAGTCCCCAGCCCGGCGCCGAGCGCTGTTGGGCCTCGGAAGCAGCCACGTCGCGGGCGGCCATCAGGTATCTCGCGGCTGCGTGCCGGTTTCGGCAGCAGCCCGTTCCCCGGCAGGCCGGGTTGGGCTGCCGTTGCCGGACGTTGCCGACGAGGCGGCCTGCTGCGGCGGGACGAAGCCGGCCGGGGCTGCGGGGGCGGGTCCGGACCTCAGCAGCAGTGCCCCCAGCGCGGCCAGCGCGGCCAGCGCAGCCGTGATCAAGAACAGGTAGTCCATCGCTCCCACGAACACGTGCAGCTCGGTCTGCCGGTAGGTGGCGTACTGGTCCATCCACGCTGGGACGGCCGGGCTGAGGTCCGGAGTAGCGGTGTCCGCGGGTAGCAACGCGGCGCGTCCGGCCATCTGCTGGGCCTGTTGAGTGGTGAAGATTGTGGTGAGCACGGCTAATCCGATCGCACCCGAGACCCGCTGGACGACGTTGTTGAACGCGCTGCCGGCGTTGACGTAGTTCACCGGGAGGACCGCCAGTCCGCCGGTGAAGATGGGCATCATGGCGATCCCCAGACCGATGCCTTGGAGGAACAGCATCCACATGACCTGCTCGCGGGAAACGTCGATGGTCATCGTGTGCATCCAGTAGGTACTGGCGGCCACGACCGTCAATCCGGTGACCACCAGCCAGCGGGGGCCGATGCGGTCATATATCAACCCGGAGATCGGCATCAACACCGCCATCACCAGCGCTTGGGGCAGCAGAGTGAGTCCGGAGTCGAACGCCCCCAGCCCCTGGACCTGCTGCAGGAACAGCGGGATATAGAACACCACACCGAACATCACAACCATCAGCACCGCGATCAACACCAGCGACTGCGTGTACGCCCAATAACGGAATATCCGGATATCCAGTAACGGGTCGTCGACCTCCAGCTCGATCACCACGAACAATGCCAGGCTCAGCACGCCGAAAGTGATCAGGCCCAGGATCCGGTAGGAACTCCAGCCCCAGTCCGGCCCCTCCGACACTGCCAGCAGCACCGCGAACAACCCGCCCGCCACGGTGACGAAACCCAGCACGTCGAATCGCCGCCGCGGCTGTACGGGGAACTTGGGCAACACCAACGTTGCGGCCACCATGCCCAGAATCCCGATCGGCACGTTGATGAGGAAGATCAGCCGCCAGTCCGCGTACTCAACCAGATAACCGCCCAGGGGTGGCCCGAGCGCTGGAGCGGACACCACTCCCAGGCCATACATCCCCATGGCAGCGCCCAGCCGGTCCCGCGGCACGATCCGAAACAAGATCGACAGCGTCACAGCCGGCAAGATCCCGCCCCCGATCGCCTGCCCGATCCGGAACATCACCAGGCTGTCCAAACTCCAGGCCAGCCCGCACAGCGCGGACCCGGCAGCGAACCCCAGCAGCGCCAGGTTGTACACCCGGCGCAGCCCGAAGCGATCGCCCAACCACGCACTGACCGGTACCACCACGCCCTCGGTCAGCGCATAGGCCGTAACGACCCATTGCGCCTCGTCGGTGGTCACTCCGAACTCGTTCTGGATGGTGGGGATGGCCACATTGACGATGGTGATATCCAGGATCGACATGAAGACCCCGACGATCAGCACCGCCAGCGGTAGCCCCCAGCCCGTCGATCGCTGTAGGGGCGCCGAAACGGGCACATCGCGGGTGGCCGCCCCGTTGGGGTTTGTTTCGGCTGTCGCGCCGGCCATGCGTTCACTGTGCCATCAGCGCCACCGGGGCCACCAGAACGCCGCGTGCTCTATTCTGCTGCTCTCGGGGGAACACTCGGCATTACCCTCCAGCGCGGGAGGTGCGGACCTTGAGCAGCCTTGATGACACTTGTGGGCCTATGCAGGCTGCAGCCGACCACCGTAAAGGGCCTCGACGCCGCGGCGACGCGCTCTACGCGGCGATCTTTGAAGCCACCCTCGAAGAGTTAACCGCGGTCGGTTACGCCGAGCTGAAGATGGAACACGTGGCCAACCGGGCCCGTGCGAGCAAGGGATCCCTGTATCGGCGCTGGCCTGGCCGCGCCGAACTGGTGGCCGATGCAGTTCACCACACCCTGCCCTGCTGCGGTGAGCGACCGGACACCGGGAGCGTGCGCGAGGACGTCCTTGCCTGCCTGCGGGGTTTCGCCAATCTGCTCAATGGTGCCTCCGGTGAGGCGGTCCGCGGTCTGATGGCCGAGACCATTCGGAACCCCGACCTCATGGAGGTCATCCGGATGCGCTTCATCGACCCCGGCGTCAGCCTCTTACTCGACGTACTGCGGCGAGGTGCTGCCCGTGGTGAGGTGCGCGCCACCGCGCTGACGCCCCGCATCGCCAGCGTCGGGCCTGACCTGCTGCGCCAGCACTTCCTGCTGCACCGTCCACCGGTCTCCGATCAGGTACTGATCGAGATCGTCGACGACGTGGTGATTCCGCTGGTCCGCTCCTAATCGGTCCCACCGCCGATCTCCCCAAAATAGGGTACGGCGCGTAGTCTATGGGTGTGGCTCGCCCTAACGAGCTCAATCACATCGATGGGGAGGTGTGAGCGTGGAAGGTCCAGTGCAGCCACCCTCCGCGCTGGCCGATCAGCCGCCCACTGACGGGACCACGACCGCCACACCAGGACAGCGCAAGCTCAAACGCTCGACTCGCATCGCGCTGGCCATCATTCTGATCGTGGCGCTGGCCGCCGCTGGCGCTTTCGCGACGAGTTACTTTCTCAACGCCCGCAACTTTGTCAGCACCGATAACGCTCAAATCGATGGTGACAAGATCTCGGTCAATGCCCCGACCAGCGGTACCCTCGTCGACTGGCGCCTCACCCAGGGCAGCTCGCTGCGTGAAGACCAGGTCGTGGGCCGTATCGAGATGCAAGGTGGGTTCGCCCAACCTCTCATGAGCATCCGTGCCCCAGCTGATGGCACCGTGGCCGTGGACAATGGCGTGCCGGGTGTGTTCGTCACCGCCGGCACCGAACTCGCCGTCGCCTACGACTTCGAGAGGATCTTCGTCACCGCCCGCGTCGACGAGACCGACATCAAAGAAGTCCGCCCTGGCCAGGAAGTCGACATGACCGTCGACGCCTATCCCGATACCCAGCTCACCGGGTACGTTCGCGAAATCCAAGGCGGCGCCGCCGCGGAATTCTCCCTGTTCCCGCAGAGCAACAGCTCGGGCAACTTCCAGAAGGTCACCCAAGTCATCCCAGTCAAGATCGCGCTTCAGAACGCTGAAGGTCTCAACCTTGTTCCGGGCATGAACGTCACCGTCCATATCCACAAGCGCTGACCGG
>DASQVB010000156.1:0-2983 GCA_035640975.1 Pseudonocardiaceae bacterium | reverse complement strand
GACTTTACGTCGTCGATGAGCCTGCCGACGACGACCGTCGTGGCTCTCGTCAGGCTGGGGAGCGGTAGGGAGGAACTGCGTGATCGTATGAAGAGTCTGATGGGAAACTCGAACACATGTTCGTGGCATCCCTGCACAGGATGCGTGTTCATGCGACAGACCATAGTCGTATCCATGGTGGTGTGCCAGGCGAATTGTGAACACGTCGTTGATACCAAAAGGTGCTTGACCGGTCAGTTTGCTATACGCGCATCGCCGCTGTTTGATATCGGGCGCGCAGGTCGGTAGGCATGATTGGTGAAGTGAGCTTTCGTAAAGGGTTCAAGCGGGACTCTGACGCGTCTTGTCGGCGCGTCAGATGGTCATCCGTGCAGGACACCAGGGGGTTGCCGAAGTGCTCGCCGAAATCGGGAGGATATGGCTTATCCGGCTGGTGAGCGGGCACAGCGTCACCGTGCCTGGGAGGCCTGGCCGCGGTGGAGGGTGCGGTGCATCGTCGGCCGGGACATGAGGTCTGGGCGTTGGTGGAGCAAAGTGCGTAGCCGACCAGAGTGCCGGACATGATCTGGGGGTAATGGATAGCTCTCCTTCACTGAGAATCAATCCGTACCAGCTATGTGAGACTCCGCTGGTCCTGGCCGCGATCGCCACAGCGTCGCGGCATGGGGTGTCCGGTAGGGGTTGCCGCTACGGCACGTTGATTACGATCTTGCCGCGTGGGTGTTCGTGTTCAAGCGCCTGATAGGCGATGCGGGTCTGCTCCAGGGGAACAACCCGGTCCACGATCGGACGCAAACGGCGGTCGTCGATTAGCCGCGTGAGTTCTGTGAGTTGGCCACGGTTGGGTGTGACGATGAAGAACACGCTGCGGGCGCCGTGCCGCTTGGCGTCCGTCGGCGAGGGCGGGGCAGCGATCCCAACCAACGTCCCGCCGGGCCGCAGCACCTGCCATGAGCGAGTCTGCGTCTGCCCACCAACAAGATCAATGACCACATCGACGTTGGTGACGTGGTCTTCAAACCGCTGGTTGGCGTAGTCGATGACCGAGGTGGCACCCAGCTCGGTCACGAACGCCTTATCGTTGGCCGAGGCTGTGGTGGTGACCTTGGCCCCCAGCGCGGCTGCGATCTGCACGACGAAGGAACCAACGCCCCCGGCGCCGCCCTGGATCAGCACATGCTGTCCAGCGGTCAGCTGTGCGTGGTCGACCAGGGCCTGCCAGGCCGTCAGGCCGGCCAGAGGCACCGCCGCTGCGCGGATGTGATCGACGCTGACCGGTTTGGCAGCCAACACATCGGCTGGGACCGCAACGTACTCGGCCGCGGCACCGTCACGAGTAAAAGGGATCAGGCCATAGACCTCATCTCCCACGGTTAAGCCGGTCACGCCCTCACCGAGTACCGCGACTACTCCGGACATCTCGTGGGAGGGGATGATCCAGGGCCTCGGCATAGTCGAGCTACGCGGCGTGTCTGCGCGGTGACACGCTGGTGATGGGGTAGATGCGGGTACGGACACGGCCCCGCTGGTGATCATGACGGTTCCTACACCAATTTGATCATCGGAGCGACTGCCGTGTCCGCGTGCCTATCTTCGCCGATTGCTGTGCTGGCTACTCATACCGCCCCGAGACCAGCGGGGGTCGACGACGCCGAGACAGTGGATCTGTTGGCGGTATTGGCGGGGCTGCCGGATCCTCGTGCTCGTCGCGGCAGACGCCATCGGCTGGCCACGGTGCTGGCGATAGCGGTGTGCGCGGTACTGGCCGGAGCCCGTTCCTACACCGCGATCGCGGAATGGGCACACGATCTGCCCGCGACGGCCCGGATGCGACTGGGAATCGCGGCGCGGGGCGCACCGAGTGAGTCCGCGATCCGTCGGCTGCTGCAGGCCGTGGACGCCGAGAGCCTTGACCGGGCCGTGTCGGGCTGGCTCGGCACCCGCGCCAGCGCCGCTGGGCCAGCCCCCCAGCCGGGATCAGACCAGCCACGCAGGCTGATCGCGATCGACGGCAAGACCGCTCGCGGGGCCCGCGCCCGTGGTAGTGGTGAGGGCGCCGATACCCGCGCGGTGCATCTGCTCGCCTCGTTCGACCAGGCCACCGGCGTGGTCCTAGGGCAGAGCGTGGTGGATGGCAAGACCAATGAGATCACCGCGTTCGCTCCGCTGCTCGACCGTATCGACCTCACCGAGGCGATCATCACCGCCGACGCGCTACACACCCAACGCGCCCACGCCGACTACCTACACACACGCGGCGCGCACTACCTGCTCACGGTCAAGGCCAACCAACCCGGCCTGCACCGCCAACTGAAGGCGCTGCCCTGGGCACAGATCCCGACCGTCGACACCCAGCATGACAAGGGCCACGGCCGCGTCGAGTCTCGCACTGTCAAGCTCACCGCCATCAACGACCGCGACGGCGGGATCGCGTTCCCGCACGCACGCCTGGCCATCCAGCTCACCCGCCGCCGCAAGGCCCTCAACAGCCGGAAATGGCACACCGAGACAATCTATGCAATCACCGATTCGGACTACGGCCACATCCGGGCCGACCAACTCGCCGACGCCCTACGAGGACACTGGGGCATCGAGAACCGGCTGCACTGGATCCGCGACGTCACCTACGCCGAAGACCACTCCCAAATCCGCACCGGCACCGGACCCGCCGCCATGGCCACCCTGCGCAACCTCGCGGTCAGCATCCACCGACTCACCGGCGCGACCAACATTGCCGCCGCCTGCCGCCACGTCAGCAGGCATCCGAACCGCGTTCTGGCCCTACTCACATAACGGGCAGATCAACAATGCCGAGGCCCTGGGGTGTCGGCTGAGCGAAGGGTGTAGGGGTGATCGTCGCCCAGAACCCGGCGGCAGCGGGTGAGAGTATCCTCGCCGAGCTGGCGAGCCTGTTCGTGCTGCCCCAACTCCCACTGGTCGAGGATGAAGTTGGTGGCCGCGGTCAAGGTGTATGTGTGGTTGT
>DASQVB010000155.1:0-2958 GCA_035640975.1 Pseudonocardiaceae bacterium | reverse complement strand
GATGGAAAAAACCGGACCGCACAGCAGGTTGTACACGAGGCAGCAACAACAGCAGCACGCGAGCAATGGAAGGAACGCCTGATGCCTGGACGCATGCGGCGGGAAGGCGGAGGCGAGCGCAGCGATCGTCGGGACCGCCGCGACGGGGGCCGCGGTGCGGCCCAGCAGGAGAAGAGCCCGCACCTCGAGCGCGTGGTCGCGATCAACCGGGTGGCCAAGGTCGTCAAAGGCGGTCGGCGCTTCAGCTTTACCGCGCTGGTTGTGGTGGGCGACGGTGACGGCATGGTCGGTGTCGGTTACGGAAAGGCCAAGGAGGTGCCGGCGGCGATCCAGAAAGGCGTGGAGGAAGCCAAAAAGAACTTTTTCCGGGTTCCTCGAATCGCCAGTACCATCCCGCATCCGATCACCGGCGAGGCTGCGGCAGGCGTTGTGCTGCTCCGCCCTGCGTCTCCTGGTACCGGGGTTATCGCGGGCGGCCCAGTACGTGCGGTGCTGGAGTGCGCAGGTGTGCACGACGTGCTGTCCAAGTCACTGGGTAGCGATAACGCAATCAACATCGTGCACGCCACGGTGGCGGCGCTGAAGGGCTTGCAGCGTCCTGAGGAGGTGGCCGCCCGGCGCGGCCTGCCGCTGGAGGACGTGGCCCCGGCCGGCATGTTGCGGGCGCGTGCTGCCGCGCAGGGGGCGTGACATGGCACAGTCACATTCGACGGTACAACCGTCGCTACGGATCACCCAGACTCGCAGCGCCATCGGCAGCCTGCGCAACCAGCGCGAGACCCTGCGTTCCCTGGGGCTGCGCAAGATCCGGCAGTCTGTGGTCAAAGAGGACAACTCCCAGGTTCGCGGCATGATCGCCACCGTCCGTCACCTGGTGGCGGTGGAGGAGGTCGACTCGAAATGACGATCAAGGTTCATCACCTGCGTCCGGCCGCCGGCGCGAAGACCGCCAAGATGCGGGTCGGTCGCGGCGGGGGGTCCAAGGGCAAGACCGCAGGGCGCGGTACCAAGGGAACCAAGGCTCGTAAGAATGTGCCCGCGAGTTTTGAAGGCGGGCAGATGCCGATTCACATGCGGCTGCCCAAGCTCAAGGGTTTCCGCAACCGGTTCCGTACTGAGTACCAGATCGTCAACGTCGGTGACTTGGCCCGGTTGTTCCCTGACGGCGGGACCGTGGGGCCAGAGCAGCTCGTAGCTGCCGGTGCCGTGCGCAAGGGATCACCGGTGAAGGTACTCGGCAACGGTGATCTCGGCGGGGTGGCGCTGCAGATCAGCGCCCAGGCATTCTCTGGTTCCGCCCGGGACAAGATTTCGGCGGCAGGCGGCAGCAGCACCGAGCTGTAGGCGGCGCTGGCGGCCCCTACGGGCTCTGTTAATACAGTCCGGCGCTGCTGTTACAGTCGGCCAGAGTGCGTGGGCGAGCTGGCTGGCATGCGCCGTCACGTGCCCCTGCATCGCCCGGTCGCCGCCCCCGGTGATGCGACCGCCGGTCCACGATCGACGGCCTCACCACGGCCGTGCCCAGGAGGTAGGAGTGCTCGGCGCCTTCCGCTCGGCCCTTGCGACGCCGGATCTGCGCCGCAAGATCCTCTTCACCCTCGGCATGGTGGTGATCTACCGGATCGGCGCGACGTTGCCCTCTCCGGGGGTTTCCTACGTCAATATCCAGCAGTGTCTGGACCAGGTGCAGCGTGGTGACAACCAGAACATCTATTCGCTGATCAACCTTTTCAGCGGTGGGGCGTTGTTACAGCTGGCGGTGTTCGCGCTAGGGATCATGCCCTACATCACCGCGAGCATCATCGTTCAATTGCTCACCGTCGTGATCCCCCGCTTCGAGCAGCTCAAGAAGGAGGGGCAGTCCGGCCAGAACAAGCTCACCCAGTACACCCGTTACCTGACGATCGCGTTGGCTGTCTTGCAGGCCACCGGCATCGTGGCGCTGGCGGTGCGGGGTCAGCTGTTCTCGGACTGCGCGCTGCCGCCCATCCCCGACGAATCGGTGTTCAACCTGGTCGTCATCGTCATGGTGATGACGGCCGGCACCGCCGTGGTGATGTGGATAGGCGAGCTGATCACCGAGCGAGGCATCGGCAACGGCATGTCGCTGCTGATTTTCACGTCGATCGCCGCGCGCATCCCGGCCGAGGGCAAGAACATTCTGGATCAGAACGGTCCGCTGATCTTCGTGTTCGTGTGCCTTTTCGGGCTGGCAATCATCGCCAGTGTGGTGTTTGTCGAGCAAGGCCAGCGACGGATCCCCGTGCAGTACGCCAAGCGGATGATCGGCCGCCGAATGTATGGCGGCACCTCGACCTACCTGCCGCTGAAGGTGAACCAAGCAGGCGTCATTCCGGTCATCTTCGGGTCGTCGTTGCTCTACCTGCCCGACCTCATCGCGCGGCTGACCACCTCGCCCACCGGCGAGCAGGGATGGTGGCAGACCTTCATCAGCCGCTACCTGGTGGACCAGTCCAGCTGGGTGCACATCTCGCTGTACTTCTTGATGATCATCTTCTTCACGTACTTCTACGTGGCGATTACGTTCAACCCCGACGAGCGCGCCGAGGAGATGAAGAAGTTCGGCGGTTTCATCCCCGGCATCCGGCCGGGACGCCCGACCGCCGAGTACCTGGGCTTTGTGCTGAACCGCATCACCCTGCCCGGCTCGCTGTATCTGGGTACCGTGGCGGTACTGCCCAACTTGTTCCTCGACCTGACCGGTAGCGGGCAGAACCAGAACTTCCCCTTCGGCGGCACCGCCGTGCTGATCATGGTAGGCGTCGGACTGGACACCGTGAAGCAGATCGAGAGCCAGCTGATGCAGCGCAACTATGAAGGGTTCCTGCGATAGTGCGAATCCTCATCGTTGGTCCGCCGGGCGCGGGCAAGGGCACCCAGGCCGCCGTACTGAGTGCGGAGCTCGGCGTACCGCACATCTCGACTGGTGACCTGTTC
>DASQVB010000154.1:0-3304 GCA_035640975.1 Pseudonocardiaceae bacterium | reverse complement strand
GTTACTCGGCTGTCCGTGTGGGGATTACTCGGCTGTCCGTGTGGGGAGCGTCATCCGACGACGTAGTGGAAAAAGCGGTGGGCGTAGGGTCACCGACCCATGGGGTCCATGAGGCGATCAGGGATGTTGCGCACGGGCGCGCTCGTCGCGTGCGCCACCGTGGTGCTGGCGGCGTGTGGGGGTGACAGCGGTGGCGGTGGCGACACTCAGCGCCAGACCGGTTCAGCATTCGCCGCTTGCGATTCGGACCCGAACACCTGCAACTCCGTCCAGCCCGGCGAGCTGAAGCAAGGTGGCCAGCTCACTTACGCCATCGAGAAGAACATCGCGAACTGGAACCTGCGGTCCAACGAGGGCAATGTGTTCGAGAACAGCCAGGTTCTCAAGGGGGTGCTGCCCTACACATTCGTCACCCAGCCGGATCTGACGGTGGCGATGAATGACGATCTGCTCGAGTCAGCCAAAGTCACCAAACCCGATCCGCAGGTTATTGTCTACAAGATAAAAGCAAATGCTGTATGGTCCGATGGGACGCCAATCACTGCGGAAGACTTCGTCTACAACTGGAAAATTCAGAATGGACGTGACTGCCCGAACTGCGCCGCGTTCACCACCTCGGGTTACAACCAGGTGCAGTCGGTTGTCGGCAGCGACAATGGCAAGACGGTAACGGTGACGATGTCCAAGCCGTTTACCGACTGGAAGCAGCTGTGGGGTAGCGGCTCACCGATCTACCCTGCGCACATCGCCGCACAGCATGGAAACATCAAGACTCCCGAGGGACTGGCCGCGACGTTCACCTGGCTCGGTGCCAACGTGCCGAAGTATTCCGGTGGCCCCTTCCAAATCGATAACTTCCAGAACAACGAGTCTGTCACCTTGGTTCCCAACCCTCAGTGGTACGGGCAGGCCCCGAAGCTTGACCGGCTGATCTACCGGATTATCACCGATGCGGCACAAGAACCGACGGCACTGCAGAATCGGGAAGTCCAAGTTATCTACCCGCAGCCGCAGATCGACCTGGTGCAGCAGGTGCGCAACATCCCGGGCGTCTCCTCCTTCATCGGGCTCGGACTGACCTGGGAGCATTTCGATTTCAACCTGAACAACAGGTTTTTGGCCGAGCCGGCACTGCGCACTGCCATGTTCACCGCGGTCGACCGGCAGGCCATCATCGACAAGACCGTGGGCCAGTTCACCGACAAGGTCACACCGATGAACAGCCATAATTTCGTTCCGCCGCAAAGCGGCTATGAGGACGTAATTAGCGAAACCGGCCAGGGTTCCGGTGACGTAGCGAGGGCCAAGCAGATCCTCGCCACCGCTGGTTACAAGATCGAGGGTGGGCAGCTCCGCACCGCAACCGGGCGGGTGGTGCCGCCGATGCGGATCCGCTACACCGTCGGTAACCAGATCCGCCAGACCGAGTGCGAGCTGTTCGCTCAGCAGGTCAAGCCCCTGGGCATCACTGTGCAGGTGGTCCCGACCGACGACCTCGGCGCGACCACGTCCAACGGGGACTACGACATCGTGGTGTTCGCCTGGGTCGCCAGTCCCTTCGCCTACGGTGGTGCGGTGCAGCTCTGGACCACCGGGCAGGGAAACAATTTCGGCAACTACAGCAATCTCGACGTCGACCGCCTGATCGCCGCAGCCGCGAGCCAGCCGGACGAGGCGCAGGCGAAAGAGATGCTCAATCAGGCAGATCGGCGGCTGACCCGGGACGCCTACGTGCTGCCGCTGTACCAGAAGCCGACGTTCATCGCGCTGTACGACACCATCGCTAACGTCCGCAACAACTCCTCGCCGGACGGTCCGCCTTACAACGTCGCAGAGTGGGGCTTCCGCGCAGCCGGCTGATCGCAGTCGGCGAGTTGCCCGTTGACCCGCAGCGGTCGATGGTGTGCTCGCGAGGGATCTCCTGAGGCAGGGAGGTGTCGATGCTCGTCTATGCAGTGCGCCGCATACTCGTCTCGGTGCCGATCCTGATCATGGCGACGTTCGTCGTGTTCACGATGGTGTCGCTGTCCGGGGACCCGCTCTCAGAGCTCAAAACTCGCAATCCGCCGCCGCCGCCGCGCATCCTCGAGCTCGAGGCTCAGCGGCTGCATCTTGATGAGCCGCTGCTGGCGCGTTACTGGAACTGGCTGACCGGGGTAATCCACGGCGACTTCGGACCGTCGGTGCAGTCCACCCAGGTGATCGGTCCCGAGCTGGCCGAGCGATTTCTAGTTACCTTTCGTCTCATCGCGGTGGCGATGCTGCTGGCGGTGGTGCTGGCCGTGGTTGTCGGCGCGATCAGCGCCGTCAAGCAGTACTCCGGTACCGATTACACATTCACCTTCTTCGGGTTTCTATTTCTGGCCATGCCGTCGTTCTGGTTCGCGATACTGCTCAAGGAAGCCGGTATCAGCTTTAATAACACGGTCGGCAAGCAGGTGTTGTTCACCATCGGCGACAGTTCCGTCTACGTGGAAGGTGGGACCTGGGCCGCGGTCACCGACATCGTCGGCCATATGATTCTGCCGACCATTTCACTGGCGCTGCTGTCATTCGCCGCCTGGAGCCGCTTCCAGCGGGCCTCGATGCTCGAAGTGCTCAACAGCGACTATGTCCGGCTGGCCCGGGCCAAGGGCCTGCGGCGCGGCACGGTGATGACCCGGCATGCCTTGCGTACTGCGTTGATCCCGCTGGTGACCGTCACCGCGCTGGATCTCGGCGTAATCATTTCCGGGGCCATCGTCACCGAGACGGTGTATCAGTGGCGCGGGGCGGGCAGCTTTCTGCTCGAGTCAGTGGCACGAGACGACGTCTATGCCGTTGCGGGGTGGATGCTGATCGCCACAACCTTCGTCATCTTGTTCAACCTGGCCGCTGATCTGCTCTACGCCGTCCTCGATCCGAGGATCCGTTATGCCTGAGCGGGAGTTCACCGTTGCGCAGCGCAGCCAGGCGCAACTGGTCCTGCGCCGCTTCCGGCAACACCGGCTGGCCGTGGCCAGCCTGGTCGTGCTGCTGGCGCTCGTGCTGCTTGCTTTCATCGGTGGTTGGTTGTGGAAGTACTCCGTAACCGATTTCACGCCGGATGAGTCGCAGCCCCCGTCCTGGAACCATCCCTTCGGCACCGACGCAGCTGGGCTTGACACGTTCGCCCTGGTCCTACGCGGCACCCAGATCTCGATCGGGATCTCGGTGCTGGTCGCGGTCTTCTCGACCGTCGTCGGAACCATCTGGGGAGCCACCGCCGGCTACTACCGGGGCACTGTCGACACTGTGATGATGCGGATCGCCGACCTCATCCTCG
>DASQVB010000153.1:0-7543 GCA_035640975.1 Pseudonocardiaceae bacterium | reverse complement strand
GAGCTCACCCACACGCTGTGCCGGCTCAGCGAGCTGACCCCGCCGCCGCCCATAGTCGTCGTGGACAACGGCTCGACCGACGGTACTGCGCACGCGGTACGCACCCAGTTTCCCGGGGTGACGCTGCTGGAGCTGGGCCATAACCACGGCGCGCCCGGGCGCAACTTCGGCGTGCAAGTCAGTCGCACGCCCTACATCGCCTTCAGCGACGACGACTCGTGGTGGGCGCCCGGTGCCCTGCAGCGAGCCGCCCAGATTCTCGATGCTCATCCTCGGCTGGGGCTGCTGGCCGCCCACACCCTCGTGGGCCCGCAGCAGCACCCCGACCCGGTGGCGCAGATGATGGCGGACAGCCCACTGCCCCGGCCGCCAGGTGCCCCCGGACCCGCCGTGTTGGGATTCCTGGCGTGCTCGGTGGTGCTGCGCCGGCAGGCGTTCTTGAGTGTCGGCGGGTTCAGCAAGGTGATCTTCTTCCCGGGTGAGGAACAATTGCTCAGCTACGACCTGGCCGCGGCCGGCTGGGACCGCGCCTACGTTGCGGATGTGGTTGCCCATCACCACCCCTCGACGCACCGGGGCAACCCGGTTCGCCGCCGGGCACTGGAGCACCGCAACGCTTTGCTCACCTCCGTGATGCGCCGCCCACCGCGGGTGGCGGTCGCCGCGGGTGCCGCACTCGCGCGCGCGGCAGTGCGCGACACCAGCGCTCGCCGCGCACTGCGTGGGGCACTGGTCCGGCTCCCGGCAGCGCTGCGGCAGCGCGCGCCGTTACCCGCCACGGTGGAGCAGCAGATCCGCATGCTCGAGGGCGGCGCGCAGTGACAGACGGCCTGGTCACTGTAGTGATCATTACCCACAACCGCCGGACCGAACTGCTGCGCACGCTGGCCCACATGACGGCGTTGCCCGACCAGGCGCCCGTGGTGGTGGTCGACAACGCGTCGACTGACGGTACCTGCGATGCAGTGGCCGAGTTCTTCGACCAGGTCACGCTGCTGCACAGCCCGCGCAACCTGGGTTCCCTGGGACGCAACCTGGCCGTGCGGGATGTCACGACGCCCTACGTGGCGTTCTGCGACGACGACACGTGGTGGGAACCTGGGGCGTTGCGCCGTGCCGCCGATCTGCTGGCCACCCATCCGGGACTGGCGTCGGTGACAGCCCGGATCCTCGTCGCTCCGGACTTGGTCGAGGATCCGATCACCCCCGAGCTGCGCGACTCCCCGGTGCCCGGTCCTGCTTGGCTGCCCGGCCCGGCCCTACTGGGCGTGCTGGCCGGCGCCAGCATGTTCCGCGTCGATGCCTTCCGCCAGGTCGGTGGGTTCTCGCCGCGGTTGTGGCTGGGCGGGGAAGAGGAACTGCTCGCGATCGATCTCGCCGCGCACGGCTGGTGGATGTGCTGGGCCGAAGATGTCGTCATCCAGCACGCTCCATCCATGGCGCGGGATCCTCGGCGCCGGCGGCAACTCGGCATCCGCAACACCCTTTGGACGGCATGGTTGCGCCGGCCGCTGGGCAGCGCGCTGCGGCGCACCGGGATCATGCTGCGCTCGATCCCCCGCGATTGGGCCAGCGTGGCGGCGGTCGCCGAGGCGGTCGCCGGTTTGCCCTGGGTACTGCGGGATCGGCAAGTGGTGCCACCCGAGGTTGAGCATGGGCTGAAGCTGTTGGAGGAGCCGCAGCGGCAATCGAAGGCTCGCCGGTACGTGGGCTGAAATGGAGGAGGCGTCGTGGCACCACAAGACAGATCACGCCAGCGACGAACCCGAGCAGACTACGAGCGAGGGTTACCCGGGTACCACGACCCGACCGCCGGGTTCGGCGGTGCCACGCCGGCCCGCAGCGCGCTGACCCTGCGCGCGGTGCTGGCTGGTTTCGGGTTGTTGTTCTGCACGGTCGCCGCGGTGTTGACGATTCGATCAGATCTAGTGGCGTTCGGAGTGGTGTTCGCAATGCTCGCTGCGGTGGCGCTGGTGGATCTGGGTTGGGTGATCCACCGCAAACGCCGCGGTGAACCGGGGTGAAGTGGCGGGTCAATCCTGGGCCATGTCGAAGAAGCGGCTGTAGTGCAACTGATGGGCAACGGTCACGGTCGTGGTCGGCCCGTTGCGGTGCTTAGCGAGAATCAAATCCGCCTCACCGGCACGTGGGTCGTCGCGCTCCCACGCATCGGGCCGGTGAATCAGCATGACCATGTCCGCATCTTGCTCGAGGCTGCCGGACTCACGTAAGTCAGCCAGCATCGGCCTCTTATCGGTGCGCTGCTCTGGACCGCGGTTGAGCTGGGAAATCGTCACCACCGGGACTTCCAGCTCCTTGGCCAGCAACTTGAGATGCCGGGAGAACTCGCTGACCTCCTGCTGACGGGACTCGACCTTCTTACCCGAGGTCATCAGCTGCATGTAGTCGATGACGATCAGTCGCAGGTCATGGCGCTGCTTGAGCCGCCGGGCCTTCGCCCGGATCTCCATCATGGTCATGTTCGGCGAGTCATCGATGAATAGCGGAGCCTCGCTCACCTCGCCCATCCGCCGGGCCAACCGGGTCCAGTCATCGTCACTCATCCGACCGGACCGCATATCCGCCAACCGGATCCTGGCCTCGGCGGACAGCAGCCGCATCACGATTTCGGTACGGCTCATCTCCAACGAAAAGATTACGCTGGTCATGCCATGAGCAACCGAGCAGGACCGCGCGAAATCCAGTCCTAATGTCGAGTTGTGGGTGGGAATCATCGATTCCCCCGCCAGGTAGAGTTGGTCGCTGTTGTCCACCTGTACGCAGCGAACGGGAACGGACTGAACCGGTCGTACGTCGACGATGTAGCGTGCTCCTGATCTCGCCCGTGAATACTGGCGCCGTTCTTTGTGAGCCAGCCGCTTGCTTTCCAGCCGGAAAACGTCGTCCTCGGTTCTGAACGTGAGTGTGAAGGCGGTAGCTGACTTGCTGGTGCACCCACGCGCCTGCTTGGTGGAGATCCCGCACCGGTAACCCAGACTGATAACAAGCTCACGAACATCCTGTGCGAGCCGGGCAGAAGGGACGCATAACTGCACCGCTCCTTCTGGTGTAACCGTACCGTCAGTGTCGAGCAGACCGGCGAGAAGCGCCCGCCGCTGCGCGATCGAAGCTCGCAGATAAATCGAGGGAACGTGCTTGTTTCCCAACAAATTGAGCGTACGTAGCCTTGCTTGGACGCTCCCGTGGCGGTCACGGCACGACTGGCACCGAATCAGACCGCACGAAGGTCCGCCGCACACGACACAGGATCGTTCGGCCACGGACTCAGACCGCGGGAGCTGCAATGTATAACGTATCCGCCCTCGCGGCTGGGCCCGCAATCCCTCCGCATCGACGTGCATTGCGACCTCGGGATCGGCGCTGGTGAAGTTCACAGCGTAGTTGGCGCCATCACCGAGCCACACACCAAGGGAGTAGGGCGGGATGAGCAGGTCCCGGTCGGGAAGGTCGAGGGGCTGACAGTTGACCACTGAATGATTGAGCCGGCGATCAGCGGTGGTGCACCGCAGCGTCGCCGCGATTTGCTCAGTAGTGCGTACCTCGGCAAATGTTCGCTGGTTGCGGGAGCGGTTGTAGCCGGTTGCGGCTTGCTGGGCCGAGCGGCGTGAGGCACGGGTCTCAGTGAGCCACTGGTGCTGGCCATCGGCCACGAGGATCGAGCCGTCGGAGAATTCGACCTCGTAACAGGGTCTTCCGCGCATCACGTCTGTCGCAGCCACCACTGTCGTGGGTTGACCGTCCGCGCCCAACAACTGATCACCAACGGCAATGTCACCCATCGTCGTCCAGCCATTCGGCGTGGGCAGTGAAGTGTCCAGCGCGAGCGCCTTTCCGATGCCGGGTCGAGCCGCAATAATCACCATTTGCCCGGCATGCAAGCCGTTGGTCACCGCGTCGAGGTCCACAAAACCGGTCGGGACCCCGGCCGAAGCGCCGCCCCGGGAGGCGATCGCGTCGATCTCGTCCATCGTGGGCTGCAGCAACTCCTCGAGCGCGATGTAGTCCTCGCTCATCCGCCGCTCGGTGACCTCGTAGACCGCAGCCTGAGCGCGGTCCACCACCTCGTCCACGGCAGCGCCGTCGGACCCGAGATAGCCCAGCTGAACGATCCGGGTGCCGGCTTCCACCAGACGCCGCAACACCGCCTTACCGGCCACGATCTCGGCGTAGTACCCGGCATTGGCTGCGGTCGGCACCACTGAGATCAGCGTGTGCAGGTAGGGCGCCCCGCCCACCCGGAGCAGCTCACCGCGGCGTTCCAGCTCGGCGGAGACGGTGACCGGATCAGCGGGCTCACCGCGCCCGTACAAGTCCAGCACGCAGTTGAACAGCACCTGATGAGCGGGCCGGTAGAAGTCTCCGGGTCGTAACACCTCCACCACGTCGGCGATGGCGTCCTTGGACAACAGCATTCCACCGAGCACTGATTGCTCGGCAGTGATGTCCTGCGGTGGCTGGCGGTCAAAGGACTGCCCGCTGTCCTCCAACCGCACGCCGCGGTCATCCACCAGCGCCACTACTGGGTACCCGCCCTTCCCCGACTGTCCGACCCCGATCGAACACACGTTCTATCCGATGGCACCGACAGAAACCGTCTGGACGGTCCCGCTACTCGTTCCCATCAGCCGCGCCGGGCGAGGTTAGGACGGCCGGAAAGCGTGAGCAAGCAACGGCTGGGGACAGCCTGGGGAATGGCAGAGGACGGAGCGTCCGACCTCGCTCATAGTGAGACAGACCGCTGGGGACAACCTGGGGAAAACTCGCTCAATTTTCTCGTTCTCACTGCTCAAACCCTGTGCACAAATATGGAACAATTTCTCCGCCTCGACCCCGGCGTGTCCGTCAAGCGCCATGCCATCGCGGCGTGTCGACACTGCGAGCTACTGGAGCATCCGGAATTGGACCACAGAGCTTCATGAAGACGGCCACCGTCGGTGACCACGCCGTGGTACTCGGAGCGAGCATGGCCGGCCTGCTGGCCGCGCGGGTTCTGACCGATGCTTACCACCGCGTGACAGTGGTCGAGCGGGACATCCTGCCGCACGACCTCGCCGACCGACGGGGCGTGCCGCAGGGCCGTCATCTCCATGCGCTGCACGCCCGCGGCCGAGAACTGCTCGACGAGCTGTTCCCCGGCTTCACCGAGCAACTGGTGCACGCCGGTGCGGTGACCGCGGACACCTTAGGCGACGCCCGAATCCACGTGTCGGGTCAGCTGTTGCGCCAAGCCGACATCGGCCTGCCCGCGCTGAGCGCCAGCCGCCCATTCTTGGAGGGTCACGTCCGCCAACGGGTACGGGCGCTGCCAACGGTGCGTTTTGTCGAGGGCTGTGACGTCCTCGGCCTGGTCACTGGCGATGAGCAGCGCTGGGTCATCGGAGTGCGGGTGGCGCACCGCGACGACCGCGGTCCGCAGCACACGGTGCCCGCTGATCTGGTCGTTGACGCCACCGGCCGGGGCTCGCGCACACCGGTGTGGCTGGAGCAGTTCGGCTACTCGCAGCCCGCGGTCGACCGAGTCGAGATCGGGCTGGGCTATGCCAGCCGTCGCTACCGGCTGCGCCCCGGCGCCCTGGGTAACGACGCGGCTATCCTCACCGGGCCGACACCGGCCAACCCGCGGGCCGGAGCTGTCAGCCCCGTGGAGGGCGGCCAACACATGGTCACGCTGGCCGGCATCCTTGGCGATCATCCACCGCTGGACCCGGCTGGGTTCGAGGCATTCGCGGCCAGCGTCTGTTTCCCCGACCTCACTAAGGCGCTGGTGGGTGCCATCCCCGTGGATGACCCAGTGAGTTTCCGCTTCCCGGTCAGCGTGCGCCACCGCTATGAGCGATTACGTCGTTTCCCGGCTGGCCTGCTGGTGATCGGAGACGCGGTGTGCTCGTTCAATCCCATCTATGGGCAAGGCATGACGGTGGCCGCCATGCAGGCAGTGACCCTGGGGGACTTGCTGCGTGGTGGGTCACCGCCCGCGTCGCACAAGTACTTCCGACGGATCGCGAAGATGATCGACACACCGTGGGACATCGCCGTCGGCGCCGATCTGGCATTCCCCGGCGTGCCGGGCCGGCGTAGCGCCAAGGTGCGGATGGTCAACGCCTACCTACCCCGGCTGCATGCCGCCGCCAGCACCGATAGCTCGCTGGGACGGGCCTTCGTGCGGGTGGTGGGAATGGTCGACCGGCCAGAAGGGTTGGTGCGGCCGGATCGAGCACTGCGCGTGCTGTGGGCACATCTACGGATCCTGCTGTCCAGCAGCTGACCTCAGCTGGCGGTGGTGACCTTGACAGGCACGGTCACCGAGACCTCCGGGTGCAGCCGCACGGTCGCCTGGTAGTCACCGGCGGACTTGATCGGTCCGCCGAGATCGACCGCTCGCTTGTCCAACGAAGGACCGCCTGCTGAGCGGACCGCATCGACGACGTCGGCCACGGTGACCGAACCGAACAGCTTCCCGCCGGACCTGCCGGCTTTGGCCGTCACGGACACTGTGCCCAGACTCGACAGCATGCCGGCGACTTCCCGAGCGTGACCAAGATCGCGGATCTGACGCGCCTGCCTGGCCCGGCGGATGGTGGCCACCTGCTTCTCTGCGCCGCTGGTGGCCACGATGGCCAGGCTGCGCGGAAGCAGGTAGTTGCGGGCGTACCCATCCTTGACCTCGATCAGGTCGCCGGGCGCACCGAGGTTGGGAACGTCAGCGGTAAGGATGATCTTCACGTGATCGCTTCTTCCTCGGCTCAGCGTGCGGTCGACGTGTAGGGCAGCAGCGCCACCTCGCGGGAGTTCTTCACCGCGATCGCGACATCGCGCTGGTGCTGGCTGCAGTTGCCGGTAACCCGGCGGGCACGGATCTTGCCACGGTCGGAGATGTACTTCCGCAATAGCACCGTGTCCTTGTAGTCGATAACGGCGTCGGAGTCCTTACAGAAAATGCAGATCTTCTTCTTCGGTTTACGAATTGGTGGCTTGGCCATGATTGGGGGTACTCCTGAATGGGTAGCCGAGAAGGGATGATCAGAACGGGGGTTCATCGTCGTAACCGGCGGCGGCGCCGCCAGCTCCGGCCGGCGCACCGACCTGAGGTGCCGAGCTCCACGGGTCGTCGGCCGGCGACCCGGACGAGCCATAGCCGCCGCTACCCGACTGGCCACCCTGGCGGGTCACCTTGTTGACCTTGGCGGTGGCATAGCGCAGCGAGGGGCCGACCTCATCGACCTCCATCTCGACGACAGTGCGCTTCTCACCCTCTCGAGTCTCGAACGAACGCTGACGCAACCGCCCACTGACGATCACACGCATGCCTCGGGTGAGCGACTCGGCGGTATTCTCCGCGGCCTGCCGCCAGACGTTGCACCGCAGGAAGAGCGCTTCACCATCTTTCCACTCGCCCGACTGCCGGTCGAAGGTACGGGGGGTGGAGGCCACCGTGAAGTTTGCTACCGCGGCCCCGGACGGGGTGAAACGCAGCTCCGGATCGGCCGTGAGGTTGCCGATCACCGTGATGACAGTTTCGCCG